>SLHB01000011.1 GCA_007136375.1 Candidatus Hydrogenedentota bacterium | reverse complement strand
TGGCGGCCGCGGCGGAGGAGAGGCCAGTGTAGCGCCAGCGGCCGTGTATCGAGCGGTGCAGCATCTGGACGGCGAACCCATGCAGGTCTTCGACACGTACTTGCTCGTGCCGGCCGAGGGCCGCCTGCTCATCATCGACCAGCACGCGTTGCACGAACGCATCAACTACGACAATCTGCGGGCCGACCTGGAGGACAACGGGTACCAGGCGCAGCAGCTCGCCGTGCCCTTGTTGATAGATGTGCCCCAGTCGCACGCCCGGCTCTTAGAAACGAACCGCGCGCTTTTTTCCCAATTGGGGCTGGAAATCGAGCCGTTCGGCGGAAATACCTTCCAAATCACGGCCATCTGTCACTTATATGACGAGCGAAAGATTCCAGACCTCATCTATCAAATGCTTGACCAGCTAGGCCAAGGCGACCTCTTCGACCGGGAGGCCGTGCTCAACGACGCCCTGCGTCTTGCGGTCCAAGCCTGCAAGAGTTCGATCAAGGCCGGGGACCGGCTCCCCCCGGAAGAGCGGCGCCGGCTGCTAGAAGGCATTCGCGAATTGCGGCCCCCTTATACCTGCCCGCATGGACGGCCCATTGTCACGGAGCTGACCCAGGTGCAGATGGAGAAGAGCTTCCGGAGGCGGCCGTGACCCAAGTGCTTGCCGTTGTGGGGCCCACGGCCTCCGGCAAGTCGGCCCTGGCGGCGGCGCTGGCGGAAAGCCTGGAGTCGGAAGTCATTTCCGCCGACTCCATGCAGGTTTATAAGGGGATGGCCATCGGCACGGGCGCGCCAGACGCGGATACGCTCGCGCGGGCGCCCCATCATTTCATCGGAATGCTGGAGCCGGGCGCGCCGTTCTCCGCAGGGACCTTCGCGGAGTGGGCCCGGCCGGTGGTGGAGCGGATCAACCGGGAACGGGGCGCGCCGGAAGCGCCGAAGCCCGCGATTGTGGCGGGCGGATCCGGCCTGTACGTGTCGGCCCTCGTGACGGGCCTGTTCGAGGGGCCCGCCCGGGACGCCGCCATCCGGGAATGGCTCCAGCGCGAGGCGGAAAGGGAGGGCGTGGACGTCCTGTACCGCCGCCTCCAAGGCGTGGACCCCGCTTACGCCGCGGTTATCCTGCCCGGAGACCTGCGCCGCATTGTCCGCGCCTTGGAAGTGCATGAGTTGACGGGCCGGCCGTTGTCGGAGTGGCATGCGGAGCACCAACGGCAGGCGCCCGCGTTCACCGCGGTTTGGGTGGGGATCGATTGGCCGCGCCACGTGTTGTACGAGCGGATCAACCGCCGCGTGGACGCCATGCTCCAGGCGGGGCTGCTGGACGAGGTGCGCGCGCTGTTGGACGCCGGCTACGGGCCGGTGTTGGACCGGCTTCGGAGTCTCGGCTACCGGGAGATGGCCGCCCATCTCCTGGGCGAACTGTCCTTGGACGAGGCGGCGGCGCGCATGAAGCAGAACACGCGCCGTTTCGCCAAACGCCAGTTGTCGTGGTTCCGCCAGGAGCGCCGCATCCGGTGGATTCGCGCCGGGGAGTCCCTGGACGAGCAAGCCTTGCGGGCGGAGACGCTGCATTGGTTTTATCAGGAAAGCGGGACCGGACAGCCGGCGCCGGACCGCGGAATTGGGGAGAAGGGCTGATATGAGAGCGCTTCTGACGATCATCGTTGCCGTGGCCCCCGTGTTGGCCGTGTGGGAGGGGGCCGGGGCCCAAGGTGTCCAGGACTTCCACTTTAGCAACTTCGAGGCGGACTATTACCTGTCCAAGGACGGCGAGGGACGGGCCCGCCTCCGTGTCGAGGAGCGGATTACGGCCGAGTTTCCCGAGTTTGACCAAAACAAGGGATTGGCTCGGGCGATACCCGCCACCTTCGATGGGCATCCGGTTTCGTTTGAGCTTGAGTCGGTCACGCGCAACGGCCAACCGGAACCGATCTACGCCCGGTACACCGAACGGGGCAACGAGGTTATCGAGACGGGCACGGACGACTACGTCCACGGCTCGCAACACTACGAGTTTATCTACACCCTTCGCGACGTCGTCCGGGACGCGGGAGGCGGCCAAGAGTTCTATTGGGACGTTAACGGCACGGAGTGGCTTCAGCCCTTCGACGCCGTGACGGCCCGGGTGCATTTGGATGCATCGGTCCGGGACCTGTTCACGGGCGCCGTGGAATGCTTTCAAGGCGTCCAGGGATCGACGGCGCCATGCGGCGATATCGATCAGGCCAACCACACAATTACGTTCACGTCCGATGGCCCCCTTGGACCTTCCGAAACGCTCTCGATAGTGGTGGGGTTTGCCCCGGCGTCTTTCGAGCTGTACTCGGAGGGGATCGCAGGCGCCCTCCGGAGCTTAGGCGCCGTCCTGGCGCTGACGCTCGCCATCGCGGCGGTGGGGTGGACGGTTCACACGCGAATGACCGCGGGGCGCGGCGCCCAAAGCCGGGGCCGCATTACGCCCCACTATGCGCCCCCGCCGGACATATCCGTGCTGGAAGCAGCCAGCGTCTACCGGGCCGAGGGGACGAGTAAATTCGCGCCGGCCCTCGTTGTGGACCTTGCCGTGCGGGGTAATGTAAAGATCCTAGAGTTCGAACGGAAGTTCCTCTTCTTTACGTCGACGGCGTATTCGGTCGAACTCGTTCACACGGATGGGCTCCGGGACGATGAACTGGCTTTTGTGCAAGCGCTCTTTGGAAGCGCGGAACCTGGCGCGATCTACACCTTCGGGAGCCGCGACAACAGCCTTGCCGGGAAGCTGCGGAAGCTCAAGGAAGCGTCCCGGGACGCCGTGGTGGAACAGGGCTACAGGAGGAAGGTCGATGTGGGCTGGACGCCCTACGCTCTCGCCGGGGTGGCCGCGGCGATTGGGGGGCTGGTGGTGTGGAATTCGCCCGCGGATGGTTTTGGCGAATGGCGGGTCTTTGGTCTCATCGCGGGCGGCGCGGGACTGGTGGCTGTCCTCCTTATTGGCCACGGCATCCGGCCTCTGACGGACAAAGGGCGCGCCGTGTATGATCAACTGCAGGGATTGCGGAAGTACATCAAATTCGACGAGGCCCATAGGCTCCGGGCCCTCCAAGGCCAAGGCGGCGCGGAGCGCGCGGCGGCCGGGGAAAACCTCCGGTTCGTGGATCTGCACGAGCGGCTGTTGCCCTACGCCATTCTATTTGGCCTCGAAAAGAGTTGGGTTCGCGAGCTCAGTGTTCACTACGAGGAGGCGTCCAGACGTCCTCATTGGTATATGGGCCACAACCATTTCAACGCCGCGAACTTCTGCGCCTCGATTAACAGCATGACCTCGTCCATCTCCCACGTGAGCTCGCCCAGTTCCGGCGGCGGGGGCGCTGGCGGAGGCGGCGGAGGAGGCGGAGGCGGCGGGCGGTAGTGGCTGCTGCGGCGCGGGGCGGCGAGGCCAACGAGCGTCCGGCATTAGGAACGGCGCCGGGCGGCGTCGCGCGCTCGGGTTTCCGTAACGACCCAATCGACGGCCGCGTCGTGGGCCTCCAGCGGGAGCGTGTCTATGAGTTGGCGTTCGTGGCACAATCCGATGGAAACGCCTGGAAAGTTAGCGAGAAAGCGATCGAAGTAGCCCCCGCCCATGCCCAGCCGGCCGCCTTGTGGCGTGAAGGCGAGGCCCGGGACCAGAACGGCCGTGGCCCCGGTGGGCGTTGGGGCCGCGGGCGCGTCCGGCGGCGGCTCGGGAATCCCATAACGGCCCGGGACAAGCCCCGCCAGGGTGTCGACGCGCCGCCAATCCATGGCGCCCGGCCCCGTGACGCGGGGCAGGCACACGGGTTTGTGGGCCGCGAACGCCGCCGCAATGATCCTGGCCGTGTCAACCTCATTCGGCTTGGCCGCGTGGTAGGCGAAGATTGCGTCCGCGTCTCGAAAGACGTCTAGCGCGAGGACGTGGCCCTGGATGATGCGGGATCCCTCCGCGGCTTCAACAGGGTCCAGATGTTCCCGGAGGCGCCGGTATTCCCGCCGCAGCGTGCGTTTTGTGTGCATGGGCTGTGTTGAGATCCCGGGCGTGAAACAGCCTAGCGCTGGCGCGCCCGTCCTGGAATCGCCTATTCTGTATTGGAAACCCGCGTTGGGCCGCGGCAGTCGGCGGCGGCCCTCGCATGGAGCGCTCATGAAGCCAATCCTAGCCATCACGTTGGGGGATATCAACGGGGTGGGCCCCGAAGTCCTTGCCAAGGCGCTGGCCCGGCCCGAGCCCTGGCAAGCGTGCCAACCCCTCGTGGTGGGGGACGCCGGCGCCCTGGACCGGGCCCGCGCGTTTGCGCCGGATTGCCCGGCCCCCGCGCCCGTGTCCAACGCGGAAGCCGCGCGGGAGGCGGAAGGCGTCCCCGTGCTTGCCGTGGGGCCGCCAGCGCCCATGGAGCGCCCCGGCGTCATCGACCCAGCCGCGGGCGCGTGCGCGGCGGCTTGGATCGAGGCCGCGGTGCGCATGGCCATGGACGGCGCCGTCGACGGGATTGTGACGTGTCCCATCAACAAGCATTGCCTTCACCAGGGCGGCTTCGCCTATGCGGGCCACACGGATTTCGTCGCCGCCCTCACGGGGACCCAAGACTACCGGATGAGCCTGTTCGCGGGGAACATGCGCGCCGTTCACATCTCGTCCCATTGCTCCCTGCGAGAGGCGTTGGCCCAGGTCGAACAGGGACGCATCGAGACGACCGTGCGCATCACGGCGGAGGCCTTGGCCCGGCTCGGGCTGGCCCGTCGCCATATCGCCGTGGCGGGATTGAACCCCCATGCGGGAGAGGAGGGCGCCTTTGGCGCGGAAGAGCAACGCATCATCGCTCCCGCCGTGGCCGTGTGCCGGGAGGCGGGCGTCGATTGTTCCGGCCCCTATCCGCCGGACACGGTGTTTCGCCGCATGCGCCAGGGCGAGTTCGACGCAGTGGTGGCCATGTACCATGACCAAGGGCACATCCCTCTGAAGCTCGTGGCCATGGAGGAAGGGGTCAATGTTACCTTGGGCATACCCATCGTCCGGACGTCCGTCGACCATGGCACGGCCTACGACATTGCCGGAAAAGGCGTGGCGAGCGAGGCAAGCCTGTGCGCGGCCATCGCCCTGGCGGCGCAACTCAGCGGAGCGCCCGCTCCCGCGGAACGGAGTTCGAAGTGAGGAAAGGTTCTAGCACGGCCGCCTGGATTGCCGTCGCGGCCGTGATGGTTTGGACGTCCGGCGCTGGCGCGAGCCCTTTCGTGCGCCATGGCGCCCTGTTTTCCGTGGGCCCGAACCCCACGAGCATCGCCGCCGCCGACCTCAGCGGGAATGGCCTGCCGGACATCATCACCGCGGACCGCGGCGTCATGAGCGATCCCCGGGAGGAACGCCCCGCCAACGACGAACTGTCCTTGCTCGTGGCCGAAGGCGGCTTGGAATACACGCGCCAGCCCCCGCTGCGCTCGGATTTTGCTCCCTACGCGGTCGTGACCGCTCATGTGGCGAATCCCCGAACTCCAGATATCATCGTCGGCAGCTTCATGGCGACCCGCGGCCGGGATATCACTTATTTCCGCAATCTCGGCGGGAATCTGTTTGAACCCGGCTATTACGACGTGCCCGGCGACTTTCTCCCATATACCAAGATGCGGAACAGCGATGAGCAGCCCGTGTTCACCCGGCCCGGCGTCACTTCCTTGGCCGTGGAGGACGTCACGGACAACGGACACAAAGACATCGTGGCGGCGGGCTGGAGCAGCGACTTGATCTTGTTGTTTCCGGGGATCGCGCCAGAAAATGATCGCTATTGGGACGAACCGGCGCACAGTCCCGCGCCAGGCGGGATCCGGGACGTGGCCCTCGCGGATTTCAACGGCAACGGCAGGCTGGACCTGGCCGCGACCTTGTATAGCAGCCACGAGGTCGGCCTCTGGCGCAACGACGGCGCCAGCGGTTTCGAACCCGTCGCGCGCTTTCCCAGCCGAGGCAAGCTGCCCCACAAGATTCGCGTGGCCGATGTCGACGGCAGCGGCGAACTCGACCTCGTGGTCTCTCATTGTCACGGTGATGATTCGGTCGTCATCTTTTACGGCGGCGGGGATTTTGAATTCGCCATCTCGCAAGAGATCGTCCTGGGGGAGAATCGGGAGGCGATAGAACACGAGATTCGCGATCTTGCCGTGGCGGATTTCACGGGCAACGGACGGATGGATATCGCCGTGGCCTGCTACGCGTCCAGCCAAGTGGTGGTGCTAATCAATGAATCCGAAAGCGGCGGCGCGCCACAACAGTTCCGGCGCGTGGTCTACTCCTTCGAACGCGGACGTCCCCGCGCACTGTGTGTGGCGGATTTCAACGGCAACGGCCGGAAAGACATCGCCGTGGCGCTGTGGGAGGTCAACGCGGTTACCCTGCTGCTGGGGGCGGATTAACGGAAACCTTCCGCGGATGTGGAGTATATACGCTCCAAACCGCGGCAGAAGACCTGGAGATGAGCGCCAAAATGCGATTGCATAACACGGAATCCGCCTCGAATATGAAAGCATTCGGAGCCCGGCGCGCCGGATCGGCGATCGCCCTTCCCTTGGTCATGCTCCTTCCCTTCCTAGGGGGGTGCGAGACCCTCGACATGGGCGGCTTCAACATTCTGAGCACGCAACAGGAGATCCAACTCGGCGAAGAGCTGAGCGCCGAGATCGAAGAACAAAAGGCCGTCCTCGACGAGGAGTCGGTCCAGCGTTACGTTCAGGAAATCGGCCAACGGCTCGCCCAACAGGCGCCGCGCCAGGATGTCCGCTACACCTTCAAGGTCATCGACGCGCCCGAAACGGTCAACGCCTTCGCCCTGCCCGGCGGGTACATGTACCTGTACACGGGCTTGATGAAACTCTGCGAGAACGAGGCGGAGTTGGCGGGAGTGATGGCCCACGAAATCGGCCATGTTGTCGCGCGCCATCATGGGGAGCGCCTGACCCAGCAGTACGGCTTCGATGTGCTGACGCGGATTATCCTGGGCGACGACCCCCGCTCCACGGCCCGGATCGCCGCCAATCTCGCGGGAACGGCTGGCTTCATGCACTTTAGCCGCGAGGCCGAGCGGGAAGCCGACCGGATCGCCGTGGAATTGCTGTGGCGGGCGGGATACAACCCCGAAGCCATGATAACCTTCATGGACAAGATGCGGCGGGAGCAAGCCGCGGCGGGAGGCCAACGGGCTCCGGCGATCCTTGCGTCCCATCCCCCCACGGAGGAACGGATCCACCTGCTGACCCAGTTCATCCAGCGGTATCCCAGCGGCGAACGCGCGCGCCGCTCACCCAATGCGGACGTCTATCAGCGGCGGGCCTTGGAGCCCTTGCGCGCACACCTGGAGGAGAGCCGCCAACCCAGGCAGGGGGGAAGCGCAAGCTGGGGCGCGGCGCCCGTAGGCGCTTCGTAGGCGGCCATGCCGCTCCCCGCGCCTCTCCCGCCAAGAGGTGGCCGCCAACAGGGCGCATGGGTTACAATCAGCCCCGCGGCCAGCAAGCCAGACCCGGCCGCAGGGCATCAACGAAGCAGTGCGCAGTCACCTAGAATAGGGGAGCACCGAATCATGGACGAACCGATCCGAATTAGCCGCCGTAGCGCGCTGAAGCAGGCCGCCGCCATCGCCGCGGCGGGGGCAGCCGGGCTGGGAACCCGCCGCGTGAGCGCCGCGGACATCGCCGCCATCGAATCCCCCGTGGAGCATGGGCGGATCAATCAGTGCATCGTGCAATGGTGCTTCGCGGAGTACTGGGGCATCGAGGAGATGTGCGAGATCGCCAAGGCCCTGGGCGCGCCCGCCTTGGAGCTCATCCCAGCGGATTACTTCCCCATACTCCACGAGCATGGCGTGTCCTGCCCCATCGCGCAAATCGACATGGAAGGCGATCCGCCTTTCCTCTACGGCTTCAACAATCCCATGTACCATGAGCGCCTGATAGCGGCCACGAACGAGGCCATCGGTTTGGCCATCCAGTACGACTGCCCGCGGGTCATCTGTTTTA
>SLHB01000492.1 GCA_007136375.1 Candidatus Hydrogenedentota bacterium | reverse complement strand
GTGAGCACGTGCATCGGGCTCACCCCCATGATCATGGAGCGGGACATGCAGGCCCAGTTTCTCATCCCCATGGCCTTGACGGTGGCGAGCGGCGTGGCTTTCTCCACCCTGCTCACCCTCGTCTTCCTGCCGTGTCAGCTCGGGATCCTCAATGACCTGCGCCGGCTCAAGCACCGCCTCGTTCGGGGCGAATGGCCTACGCCGGAAGAGGTGGAGCCGGGCTGGATCCGCGCACAGACACCGTCGCTCCAGGGTCCGGACGCCGCGCCCACAGCCCCCACGCAACAGTCTCCCGCGCCCAGTGAGAGCTGAAAAGTCCGCGCGGAGTACGCCCTTCCCGGGCGCAGTATCTGGAAACTTGGGAGGAATCGCCATGAAACTTGAAGCGGCGTTGGGCAAAACCCTTCGCACGGTCCTATGCCTGGGCGCGGCCGTGCTCGCGGGCGCGGCGGGCGCCGAGAACAACGGGGCCCCTATCCCCCTGGAACTTACATTGGAAGACGCGAAACGCATCGCGCTGGAGGCGAACCCGTCCGTCGCGGCGGCGCGGGAACGCATCATCCAAGCGGAAAGCCGGGTGACCCAGGCGCGCTCCGCCTACTTCCCCACAGTCGATGCGAGCGCCGGGTACAACCAGACCCGGCTGCCCAGCAGCGACGTTGACGCGGCCCGGCAGGCGGCGACCCTCGGCCCGTTCCAGGGCCTCGGGCAACGGTTGCCGCAGCAGATCCAGATTGCCCAGCAACGGGGGACGCCTCTGCTCACCACCCTGGCCACGCAAGCCGGATCGGCGGGCTTTCAGGCGTGGCGCGGCCGCCGCGACGTCGAAGACCGCTTCTCCGAATACAACGCGGCGCTGTCCGCCCGCTGGGTCATCTTTGACGGCTTCGGACGGGAGTACGCCCACAGCGCCGCGCGCACGGCCGCGCGCGAAAGCCGGGCGGCATTCCAAGACGTGCGCCGCCAACTGCTCAGCGCGGTGGCCCAGAGCTACTACTTCGCCCAACTCGCCCGGGAGGACATCGTCATCGCCGACGCCGACCTCGCCTTCAACGAGCGCCTCCTGGAAGAAGCGAAGGCGCGGCAGGAAGCCGGCACGGGACCTCTGAGCGACGTCCTCACTTTCGAAGTCCGGCTCAACGCCTCGCGGTCGGCGCGCCTCCGCGCCGTGCAAGATTACCGCATGGCCCTCGTCGCCTTGGCCGAGCTCATGGGTTTTGGCGCCGGGTCGTACCCCGAGGGCTTCCGCCTCGCCGATCTGCCCGCGCCGCCCGAAGCGGCCATGGCGGACCTCGACCCCGGCGAACTCTTCTCGGCGGCTTTGGAAGGGCGGCCGGACTTGCGCCGGGAGCGGCTCGCCGTCGAGCGCGCGCGCACCAACACCGGCCAACAGCGCGCCGATTTCTTGCCCACCGTGTCCGCCCGCCTCTCCTACAACGCCAACCGGGAGAGCAGCAGCATCTCGTCACGAGACTTCGCCACAAACATCGGCGTCGAGGTGAGCTACAACATCTTTAGCGGCGGACGCAACCGCGCCCAACTCCAGGAGGCGCGCGCCGCGGAGCGCGAAGCCCAACTCAACGCCCGCGGCGCCGAACTGGATATCACCGCCGAAATCGACGAGCGTGTGGAAGAGTTGCGCACCGCCCGCGAGGAACTGCGCATCCAAGAGGCCAACGCCGGCCTCGTAGAGCGCAATCGCGACCTCGTGGAGCGGGGATTTCTCGCAGGCCAAGAGAGCCTGGTGCGCCTGACCGAGGCGCAGCGCGATCTGGTGGAGGCCCGGGGACGTCACGCCTTCGCGCAAGTCAGCGTTCTGCAAGCGTGGCAGAACCTGCAAGCCGCAACAGGGGCCATCCTCGAAGACACGCCCGCCCTCGATTAGACTGCGCCGCGGGACCGCCAAAGCCGGGGGTCCGCCGGAAGTTCCCCGCGAGTATGTGTGACAACCCGCAAAGCCACGGAGAGTTGGACACCGTTTCAGTCCATGTTCCCCGTGGCTTCGTGTTTGTTTCCGGCCAATTCCGGAACGGCCGCGTTCCTAAAAGGCGTGCTTGCGGACGGCGCGAAAAGGGTCTACCTTAAAGGGGGATAAGGCCAAAACGACACAAAGGAGGAGGCGTCCGATGAAGTGGATGAAGCACGCGCCCATGGCGCTCGTGTGCGCTCTGATGGTCACGGCGGGATTGGCGCCCGCGCCAGCCAGCGCGGAGGAGGAAACGGAGGCGGTCCAGGCTGGTGTAGCCTCGGTGGACATCACGCCAGAGATGCCCATCCGGCTTTCCGGATACGGCGCGCGGCAAGAGGAAGCCACGGAAATCGCCCAACCCCTCTACGCGAAGGCGTTGGCCTTTGGGGGCGGGGACGCGCCCCTGTCCGTGCTGATGTCGGTCGATCTCATCGGCGCGCCCGGGTGGCTCACCGACGAGATCGGGGCCCGGCTAAACGAACGATTCGATCTGGACCCCGCGAACCTGGCCATCTGCGCCACCCACACCCACGCGGGACCGGTCATCCGCCGAACCATCCCGGACCTCTTCGGCGATCCTCCCGCGGAGGACGAGCAAGGGCGGATCGACCGTTACACCGACGCCCTTGTGGAAAACCTTGAGAACGTGGCCGCCGCGGCCGTTGAGGACATGGGCGAGGCGCGGCTCGCGTGGGCCCAGGGGAGCGTGGATTTCGCCGTGAACCGGCGCGTCATCGAGGACGGCGTATGGACCGGCTTTGGCGTTGCGCCCGAGGGGCCCGTGGATCACGATGTGCCGGTCTTGGCGGTGCATGGCGCCGATGGCGCGTTGCGGGCCGTGCTCTTCAATTACGCATGCCATTGCACGACCCTCACGGGAACTTCGAATGTCGTCCACGGCGATTGGGCGGGCGAAGCGGCGGCGCGCATCGAGGCGGCCCACGAAGGCGTCACGGCCCTCGTGGCCATCGGCTGCGGCGGCGACGCGAACCCCTATCCGCGGGGCTCCATGGAGGATGTCGAGCGCCACGGCGCCACCATGGCGGAGGAAGTGAGCCGCGTGTTGGCGGACTCGCTCACGCCGCTTCCAGAGGCGCCCCGGGGCGCGCGGACAGAGGTTGCCCTGCCCTTCGCCGACGGCGGCGAACTGCCCTACACCATTCAGACTTGGACCTTCGGCGATGAACTGGCCATGGTTTTCCTTCCAGGAGAGGTTACGGTGGACTACGCCCTCCGTTTCAAGCGTGAACTGGACGAGGAGCGCCTCTGGGTCAACGCCTACGCGAACGGGGCGCCCTGCTACATCGCGTCAAGCCGCGTCATCGCCGAGGGGGGATATGAGGCCGACAGCTCCATGCAGTATTACGGTCAACCCGGCCCGTTCGATCCCGTCATAGAGGACATCATTGTTGAGGCCGTCCATGGCCTGCTGACGCCCGCGTTCGCGCCGGCGGAATAACGCCAACGCCTCGGCGCCGTGTGACAGAGGGCCGGGGCCGGATATACAATGACGCAAGGCCAAGACATTAACGGCGAGCCGAACGCGCCGCGGAGGCCAAGAATTGCGGAGGAGCCGGGAACTATCCATGACCATGAGGCACTTGACCGCGGCGGAGATGCGGGAGGCGGACCGGCGCTGCATCGAGGAGTTGGGCGTCCCCGGGGCCGTGCTGATGAACAACGCGGGCCACGCCGTGTACCGCGAGATTCGCGGCGGGACCGTCGGTTTTGTGTGCGGTAAGGGCAACAACGGCGGCGACGGCTTCGTGGCGGCGCGCCTGGCGCTCGTGGCCGGCCATGATACCCAGGTGGTCCTCCTGGGCGCGCCGGAAGATGTCCGGGGCGATGCCGCAACCTTCCTCCATATATACCGGCGCCTCGGCGGCGCCCTCGTGTCCGTGACGGACGAAGACGCCGCGCGGGAGGCCGTGGCGGACATGGGCCATTGCGCCTGCGTGGTGGACGCCATGCTCGGCACGGGGGTGGAGGGCGAGGTGCGCGGCCTGTGCCGGGCCGCCATTGACGCCTGGCCCGAAGGCGCCTTCACGGTGGCCGTGGATCTGCCCTCGGGCCTGCACACCGACACAGGCGAGATCCTCGGCGCCGCCATTCGCGCGGCCGTGACCGTGACCTTCCAGTTTCCTAAACGGGCGTTTCAACACCCCGGAGCCCAGGCCTTCACGGGCCGCCTCGCCGTGGCGGACATCGGCATTCCGCCGGTCTGCGCAGACGACGACGCGTGGGCGGCGTTGAAAGCGGGCTGGACGGGGACGAACGCTCCGTGAGCACGGAGGCCGCCGCCAGCCAGAGGCCGGTCCGCGCCTTCGTGGCCATCGCCTTGCCCGACGGCATGCGCCAATCCTTGCACACCTTGGCCAAGCGCCTGCGCGCCGCGCGGGTGCGGGTGACGTGGACCGCCCCGGAACGCATGCACCTGACCCTGCGCTTCCTCGGCGAGATCTCCCCCGCCGCCATCGACGCCATCGCAGCGGCCCTGCGGGACGCCTATGCCGGGCGAGAGCCCTTCTCCCTGGCGGTCCGGGGCGTCGGCGCCTTTCCGTCCATGCAGCGTCCGCGCGTCCTCTGGGCGGGCGTGGAGCCCGCGGAGGGCCCCGTGCCCGCGCTGAACGAAACGGCGGAACAGGCGGCGCGGGACGCGGGGCTTCCCCCAGAGAAGCAGGCCTTCCACCCACACATCACCTTGGGCCGCATCCGCGACCACGCCCGGGCCGGCTGGATGGAGTCCGCGCTCTTGAGCGAGAAGGGATTCAACGGAGGTGAATTCACCGTCAAGAGTGTGTCATTATACGCGAGTCACTTGACTCCCACGGGGCCCCAATACCAGCGATTACACGAGTTCCCCTTCTGAATATGGATTGGATCATCCGCGCCATCCAGAGCCTGCTCACGCTGTACATGTTGCTGATCCTCTTGCGCTGGCTTGGCCCGTGGATCCAACTGGACCTCTATTCACGCCGCCTGCGCTGGATTCCGGCCCTGACCGACCCGTTTCTAAACCGGCTGCGTAGCGTCATGCCGCCCTTGGGCCCCATCGACCTGGCGCCGCTGGTGGGCGTGCTGTTGCTCTGGCTGTTGCGGGTGGCGTTGGTGGGATTGTTCGCCCCCGCGGACGCGGGTCCGCCGCCGCCAGCCTAGGCTGGAGCATTCGCCGAAAACGCCATGCCTTCCACGGAATACATCAACGAACGCCGCGCCATGACGCGGGAACAGCTCGCCGGCCGCGGCATCGCCAACAAGGCTGTTCTGCGCGCCTTTATGAACGTGCCGCGTCACCGCTTCGTGCCGCCCAAGAACCAACCCAACGCCTACGAGGACCGGCCGCTCAACATCGGCTGCGGACAGACCATCTCGCAGCCCTATATGGTCGCCTTGATGACCGATATCCTCTCCCCCATGCCCAGCCACAACGTCCTCGAGGTGGGCGCGGGATCGGGGTATCAGGCGGCGATCCTCGCGGAGTTGGCCCACGAAGTGGTGACGATCGAACGCTGCCCCGCCCTGGCCGCGCAGGCCGAGCGCCGCCTGGCCGCCCTGGGGTACGGCAATGTCCGCGTGCTCTTGGGCGACGGCACCGCGGGCGCGCCCGGCTACGGCCCCTTCGACCGCATCGTCGTCACCGCCGGCGGCCCCGCCGTGCCAGACGCGCTGAAGCGGCAACTCCGCCCCGGAGGCAGGCTCGTTTGTCCCGCCGGATGCCGCCAGGCCCAGCGCCTCATGGTCATCGACCGGCGCGGCGCGGATTTCGAAGAGCACGAAGGCGTTAGCTGCGTCTTCGTGCCCCTTATCGGTCGCGAAGGCTGGCCCGCCGAATCGGCCAACTGAGGCGGTCCCAGCATGGCCCGCGCGTTTCCCCACCCGCCCCAACCCCCCACTCGACCCCCAATGGATCCGAACATGACGGCAATTGACCTGCGCGGCGTGACCTTGCGCCGAAACGGCAAACAGATCCTGACGGACATCGGTTGGCGCGTTCCGAAGGGCGAACGCTGGGCCATCCTCGGCGCCAACGGATCCGGCAAGACCACCCTGCTCAAGGTCATCACCGGTTACGAATGGCCCACGGCCGGCGCCGTGACCGTTCTGGGGCAACGTTTCGGCCAATGCAGCCTGCCCGCCCTGCGCAAGCGCATCGGCTGGGTCAGCAGCGCCTTGGAGCACAAACTGCCCCCGCAATTGACCGCCCTGGAGATCGCCTTGTCGGGCTTCGACGCCAGCATCGGCGTCTACCGGGAATTCGGCGCCGCGGAGCAGGACGCCGCCCTAGCCCGCCTCTCCGCCCTGGGCGGCGGCCATTGCGCCCACGTCCCCTACGGCCTGCTTTCCCAAGGGGAACAACAGCGAACCGTCATCGCCCGGGCCCTCATCAACAACCCCGGGCTCCTCATCCTCGACGAACCCTGCGCCGGGCTCGACCCCGCCGCCCGCGAAGCCTTTCTCGAAGACATGGGCCTCCTCGCCCGCTCCCCCGATGCGCCCACCCTCCTGTTCGTGACCCACCACGTCGAGGAAATCAGCCCCTGGATCGCCAACGTCCTCGTGCTGCGGGATGGATATATCCACGCGCAAGGGCCCACGGACGCCGTCTTGACCGGACCCATCCTGGGAGCGGCCTTCGGGCGCGCCTGCGCCGTCCACGCCGTGGACAGCCGCTACACCCTTCGATTTCACGCCATCGACGGACCAGGATCACCGTCTTAGATGCGCCGAACCAGGAAAACGCGGAACTCCCCGCCCTATTCCGGGGTTTCATCAATCGTCAGGCGACGCCGGCGCGGGACGCCTTCGGCGCCGCCCCCCCAACAACCGAACAGCCCTTGCTGAAGAGGAAACGTGAGCCATGCTCCCAAAATTCGCGGTAATAGCGGTGTTAGCCGCCGCGCTCGGCGTGGCGGGCGGCGTGCTGGCCGTCCATTCCCAAACAAGCCCCGGCTTGGACGAACTGGAGCAAGTTCGAATCAAACTGGAACAAGAACACGAGGCTCTTGAACGTCAAGCCGCCCTCGCCCGGGAACGGGCGGAACGCATGGACCAGCGAAACGCCGAACTGCAACAGCACGTCTTGAACCTCGAAAGCCAGCTTCAAGAAACCCGCGCCACCATGGCCCAATCCACCCCTGCGGCGGTACAGCAGACCGAGGCCGAGCTGGAAGCCGTCGACGGCCCGGAAGGCACGGAAGTCGCCGCGGGGCCGGGCGGACAACGGCAAGCCGCCATGAACCGCGGGCGTCCGGATCCCGACGAAATGTCGGACGAAGAGCGCGCCGAATGGGAGGAACGCCGGGAAGAACGACGCCAGGAATGGGAGGCGCGCCAGCAAGAGCGCGCTGAGCGCATGCGCGAGGGCATCGACAACTTCATGCAAGAACGCATCGCCCAAACCAACGACCCCGCCGCCCAACGCCGGCTGGCGGAAATCGGCCAATACTCCCAACAGCTCATGGACCTGCGCCGCGAAGCCCGCGCCGCTGAGACCGAAGGCGAGCAGGAGCTATTCCGCGACGCGGCCCGGGAGACGGCGGAGTACGTGGCGGGCCTGGTCCGGGACCACCGGGACGCGGAGCTGCGCAGCATGGCCGCCGAGTACGGCATTGACCCCGACGTCCAGCAAGAGTTCCTCCGCCAGTACCAGCGAGTCCAGCGCGAAGATCCCTTGCTTCGCATGGGGGCCGGCGGCGGACGCGGCGGCGGTCTAGAGGGCATGGCCTGGCGCCTCAGCGCTGAAGGCGGAGGCCCCGGCGGCGGACGCGGCGGCCGCGGCAACTAACAACCCACACCGCACGCACACGCGAGACATAAGCGCAAAAGGCGCGGAGTCCAAACGGGCTCCGCGCCTGCTTTATGAATAAGTCCCCCGCAAAGGGCATCACGAAACTTCACGAAAGGCCACAAAATGACGCCGACTTAACCACAGAGTCACAGGGCGCACGGAGATTCGCGATATAGACGACGTCAAACGCGTCCACAGCCACCGTCTGTCCTCGTAAGTCCCCCCCTTTGAAGGGGGTGTATAGACCGGGGACATCGTTTACAGGTTTTCGGAGACATCGTTTACAGTG
>SLHB01000145.1 GCA_007136375.1 Candidatus Hydrogenedentota bacterium | reverse complement strand
GTCGGCGCTGGGCCGCAACATGAACGTCCGCGGAGTTACGGACGAGGACGGCGCGTTCGCCATCGTTGGTGTAGAGGCGGGGAGCTATACGTTGTCGGTCCAGAGCCCGGAAGGCCACGGCGAGGCCGGGCCGTACACCGTGCAAGGCGGCGCCGTGCGGGACGGCGTCCGGATTCAGCTTCGGCCGGGGGCGCGGGTCGCCGGGCGGGTTCTGACTCGCCGGGGCGCGCCCGTTGAAGGGGCGGCGGTGCGGCTGCACCAAGAGGGCTCCCGGGCGGGCCTCGCCAATCTGCCCGCGGATCCGGAGCTGACCGTCAATAGCAGCAGCGACGGGACCTTCGAGATACGTAACGTGCCCGACGGCGCCTACAATCTCATGGCCGTTCATTCGAACTTCGCGCCTACCCAGCCGACCCCCGTGACCGTGGCCCGTGGCGTTGCGCAGACGGGCCTGCGCTTGGTCTTGGAGCAAGGCGGGGCCATTGCCGTAACGGTCCAAGGGGAAGGCGGGCCCATTCCCGGGGTTCGGGCGCACATTGCGGGCGTGGTCTCCGGGGATCAGGGAACGACCGGCGAAGATGGCCGGTATGTGGCGGAAGAACTCACGCCCGGCCGGTACACGGTTCACGTGTACGATACGGAGGCCGGTCCCGGCGGCCTAGCGCGGCATCAAGTGGCCTCCGTGCAGGCGGGTCAAACCACGGAAGTGGCCTTCCACCTCCGCGAAGGCGCGCCGGTGCGCGGACAGTTGGCGTCCGTCCCAGGGGACATGACCATGGTGATGTTGCGCCGTCCCGGCGGCCCTGACGTCGCCAATATGGACTTCTTGGGCAATGACATGGACGCCGTCATCGACATGATGGAGCACATGGCGGGACAGGCCTCCGTTGACGGCGACGGAAGCTTCGAAATGCCCGACGTAGAGCCGGGCTCTTACATTCTTGAGGTCTTCGAAATCCGCCGTGACGGTGGGGAGCCCTATCAGGTTCCCTTGTTGCAGCAGCCCGTCGAAGTGGGGACGGACCCGCTCGAATTGGAGCTGCAACTCCGTTGAAGCCAGGTCTTTCTCCCTTTGCTCTTGTCCAAGCCATGCGTGGCGAACGCCGCGCATGGGCCCGCCCCACGAGTGACACGAAACGGCGGGGGCGCGCGTCTAACGTGTGGATGTTTCCCACACAGGCGCGTCCCGGCGCGCCGTTGTCCGTCCCGCCATGGACCGATCGGTCCCCGAAGGAGTTGAGCGGATGCCCTTGTTGTTTCGAAGCGCCCTGGCGCCGGTGCTTTTCGCCGTGACCTTGAGCGGCGCCGGCGCTAGCGTCTTGCATGACTATGTAAGCCAGGACAGCGGCGGCTACGCCTACACCATCCATAGCGTCGAGACCATCCCGGGCGGCGTGGCCTATCACATCGAGCTGACGTCTCAAGTGTGGCGAGACATGCCGTGGACCCATTGGCTCACCATCATCATGCCGGCGGAGATTCGAAATTGGGCCACGGCCATGCTGTTCATCGCGGGCGGCGATCAGCGGGCTACCCCCCCGGGACTCGGGAGCCGCGAAGCCATGGCGGCCGCCGCCATGGCGCGCCAAACCGGCACGCCCGCCGCCTTTGTGTATCAGATTCCCAATCAACCACTCCTCGGCGGACTGCGGGAAGACGCCCTTATCTCGTTCACATTTGAGCAGTATTTGGAGGGCCGCGGGGACGACTGGCCGTTGCTGCTGCCCATGACCAAGGGGGCTGTCCGGGCCATGGACGCCGTGCAGGATTTTCTGAACGAAGAGCACGGCTGGGCGCCGGACGGTTTCGTGATCGCGGGGGCGTCGAAGCGGGGTTGGACCGCCTGGTTGGCCGCCGTCGTGGACGAACGGGTGCAAGGCGTGGTCCCCATGGTCTTCGACGTGCTCAATGTGGATGAGCAGCTCGACCATCAACTTGAGGCCTACGGGGAAATCAGCGAGATGATCCGGGACTACACCCAACGGGACATTCATCAGCGCCTAGACGAGCCCCGCGCGCGCGAGCTGCTGGCGCTCGTGGACCCGTACGCCTATCGTGAAGCGTTGACCGCGCCCAAGCTCATCATTCTCGGAGCAAACGATCCCTACTGGGCCGTCGACGCCGCGAGCTTGTATTTCGCCGATTTGCCCGGGCCGAAACACCTGCGCTACGAGCCCAATACCGGCCATGACCTCGGGCCTGGCGCCGTTCCCGCCATACTGGCCTTCTACCGCGCCGTGCTGGAGGGCCGAACCCTTCCGTCCTACGCGTGGGACACGGATGGCGCGGGAAACATCACAGTGACCTGGCAGGGCGGGAGTCCCCGGCTCCGTCTTTGGACCGCCCATTCGGACACACGGGACTTCCGGCGCTCAGCGTGGACCAGCCGTCCCCTGATGGCGGAGCCGGGCCGTTGCGAAGCTCAAGTGGCGCCGCCCGCCGAGGGATGGAAGGCCTACTACGTCGAGCTCGTGTTTCAGAGCGGCGGCGGAGCGCCCTTTGGGGTGACGACGACGGTGCAACTCCTTTCCAGCGAAGCGTCCGCCGACGACAGGGAAGAGGGGGCGGACTGAAGGTATAAGTGTGGTTTAAGTTCCCGCCGAACGCTTGGTGATTACTGAGAATGCGCAAGCGTTCTCTGCTGTGGCCCGCGTTGTCGCGGCCTCGGTTCAAAGGGGGCGTCCAGGCCACAAGAACGGATCCCGAGGGCGCGCTTTGTCCCCCCAAAACCACAACATGTGGGCTCTCATAGAGAATTTCTTCCGCTACTCGTCCATATCTTGAAATTTCCGGCAAAAACGATTATCCTGCCCATGCCGGCTCCTTAACGCCCGCGGGTTGCCTGGTTCTGGACGCCGGCCCGGTAATACACGCAAGTTTAGCGAACGAGGAGCATAGCCCCTTGACGGTTCGGCGCGTTCTTCCATTTCTTTTATTACATGCTTGTCTCATCGCTTTCTGTGCGACGCTCACCGGCTGCGAAGCCCGGAGTTCTCTCATCCGTGGGTCCTTGGAGGACGGCTCCAGGGTGCACCTGCGGGAAGGGCGGGGCCTGTTCTTCGAGTTCGCCCCCGGGTCCCGTCAGGAAGCCAACGAGTTGCTAGAACGCTATGTTGCGCTCCCTGAAGTGCGTGAGCGCTACCGAAACGTCCGCCGCGCCGCGATTCCCTTCTATCAACTGACGCCGGAAGGGCGCCGGGCGGCGCTGCTTGGCGTCTTCGAGGACGACTATGTCACGGAGGAAGGCTGGCGTCACACCGTGGTGGATCGGCGGGAGACGCTCCGCGCCCTCAGTGAGTGGTTGACGGGGGACGGTTGGAACGCCCAGGCGATCCGCGAGGCGAACAACCTCTCCAGCGCCGAGTTGCGGGTAGGGCAGTCCATTCTTGTGCCCCAGGAGTTGTTGCTGGATGTCATGCGCGCGCCCACGCCGGAGCGCATTCCTGAATCCGCGGCGGCCCCAGCCGTGGCGGATCAGGTGCAGCCCCTGGATTGGCTGGAGACCCAGATAGCGCAGAGCGAATTGACCTACGAAGACGGCTACGCCATCTACCGGCTGAAATCGGGCGAGGCCTTGTACACGGCCGTGGTGGTCCGCTTTACGGACTACCGTGAGAACGAAGATATCCTGCAGGCTTGCGAGCGGGTCATTCAGGCGAGCGGCATCGGCGATGTGACGGGCATGCAGCCGGGCCAGCGCATCCGCATTCCCCGGGATATGCTGTCGAGCCGGTTCCAACCCCCAGGCACGCCGGAACGCGAGCGCTTCGAGGAAAGCCTACGCGAAGCCCGGACCCTCCAAGGACAGGTGCAGACGGACGATCTAGAGGGGGTTGTGGTCATCCTTGACCCCGGTCACGGCGGCCGCGATCACGGCGCGGTGAATCGGGAGTTCGCCCTCTACGAGGACCAGATCAACTATGACATCGCCGTCCGCATTCGCAACATCCTGTTGGCGCAGACCGCCGCCCGGGTTCACCTCACGGTGTACAGCCCTTCTCAATCCCTGGAACCGACGAACCGGCGCCGCTTCGAGCATCGGACCGATGAAGTGCTCCTCACGACGCCGGTCTATAGCAACCATGACGCCCGCGTTTCCGTTAATCTCCGCTGGGCCTTGGCGAACAGCATCTACCGGCAAGAGCTCGCCCAAGGCGTGGACCCCATGAAGGTGGTGTTCACGAGCATCCACACGGACGCACTGTTCAACCAGAGCCTCCGCGGCGCCATGGTGTACATTCCTGGCGCCCACCTGCGCAGGGACCGCGAGGATCTGTCCGGAGCGCCCTACAATCAGTTCGAGGAGGTGCGCGAGCGCAACTACGCCGCGTCGACGCCGGGGGAGCGCCGGCGTGATGAAGCCCTTTCCCGCAACTTCGCTAACGCCATCCTGGAAGCCTTGGGCCGCCATCAGGTGAAGCGCTTCGACATGGGCGACCCCATCCGCAATCAGATCCGGCAGGACGGCGGCCGCGTCTATGTGCCCGGCGTTTTGCGTAACACCGAGGTGCCCACGAAGGTGCTGATAGAGTGCGCGAACCTGCTGAACCCCACCGACTGTGAGCGGCTAGGGGACCCGTCGTGGCGTCAACGTTTCGCCGAGGCATACGTGGACGCGCTCCGAGACTTCTACGGCGGATGAACGGGATAGTTGTTACGGCTTCCAGAGGGGGCCCAGATAGACTGGCCGGGGACCGGCCTCGCCCCGGAGATGGGCGAGGAGCGGGCCGCGGATGTCTGGATACAGGGCAAGCGTTTCGATGGCCGAAAAGGAGAGGAAGCGGGATCGCCGCACCCGGGGATCGGTTGGAGAATGGCCGGGCTGGCGCCCCTTGTACTCCGCCTCGAACACGAGATTGATCTGATGGCGGTGTTTGTCTGGCGGAATGCTGTCGTTCGCAAACACAAGGTCGCCGGTTTCCACGATCACGCCCGTCTCTTCGAGCACCTCGCGTTCCAGCGCCTCGGCGAGGCTTTCCCCAAAGTCCACCCCGCCGCCCGGCAACAGCCAGTAGGTCCCGCCGTCCTTCTCGTGTTCCACGAACAAGACCCCGGTCTCGGTTTGAATGATCGCGGCCGCCCGGACCCGGGGCAGGAGCGGGGGCTCGGTGCGAGATGGGGAGACCGGACCCGTCACATTATGTACTCGCGCAGTTGTCCCGCAAGGGCGTCGTCAATCTCCGCGTCTAGGACAATGGTGTTGTCCTCGTAGGTTTCCTGCAGGACGCGGCCGGCCTCGTAGACGCGGGAGACGGTTCCCGCCGCGTGCTGGGGGATCCGCAGGGTTACCCGGGTCCAGCCCGGTTGTATGGCGCTGTCGATGGCGTCGAGCAACGTGTCCAAGCCGTGGCCCGTGTGCGCGGACACGGCCAGCGCGCCGGGGTGGGTGTTGAGGAGTTGGCTTATCCGCGCGGGCTCGGCGATGTCGGCCTTGTTGAACACGGTTAGGGACGGATTGTCCGCTGCGCCGATCTCTTCGAGCACGTCGTAGACCGCTTCGATGTGCCGTTCGACGGACGGGTGGGCGCCGTCGGCGACGATGAGCAGGAGGTTCGCCTCCAAGACTTCCTCCAATGTGGCGCGGAAGGCCGCGACAAGCTGGTGAGGCAGCTTCCGGATGAAGCCCACCGTGTCGGTCAGGACGATGTCGCGTTGGCTTGGCAGGGGGCAGCGGCGGCTGCATGGGTCCAGCGTCGCGAAGAGCTTGTCTTCGACGAAGGCGTCGGTCTTCGCCACGGCCCGCAGGAGCGAGGACTTGCCCGCGTTGGTGTAGCCTACGAGCGCCGCCGTGGCCACCGTGCTTTCGGTGCGCTGTTTTCGTTGAACCCGCCGGGTCTTGCGTACGCGCTCCAAGCCCGCGCGGAGGCTGTCGATGCGCCGCCGGATGGCGCGCCGGTCCAGCTCAAGCTTCTGCTCGCCCGGACCGCCGCGCATGCCTACGTTGCCGCCAAGCCGGCTCATCTCCACGCCATGGCCAGTAAGGCGGGGGAGGAGATACTGGAGCTGGGCGAGCTCGACCTGGAGCTTGCCTTCGTTGGTGCGGGCGCGCTGAGCGAAGATATTGAGGATGAGCTGAGTGCGGTCCAGGACCTTGGCGCCGGTGTGCTCTTCAAGCTTGGTGTTCTGCGCCGGGGTCAGCTCCGAATCCACCAGAATCAGATCGGCGCCCGTTTCCTCGGCCATGGCGCGCAGCTCTTCCGCCTTGCCCCGGCCGATGAGGGTGGCGGGGCAGGGTTTCTGGCGGCGTTGCTCCACGGCGCCGACCGTCTCCACGCCCGCCGTCCAGGCGAGCTGCCGGATCTCCTCCAGCGATTCGTCGAGGTCGCCGGGCGCGTCTCCCGGCAGCACAAGCCGCACCGCGATGGCTTTTTCCGCCTGGGGCGGCTGTTCGATGTCGTGGGTTTTCGATTGGGGCATATTGGGACCTCTGGCGCGCGGCGCCGTGCTGGCTGTCTCCAGCCCATCCCGGGAGTATGCGCACTCCCAACGGACGGTCCCGCTGGAAAAGAAACACGGGGCGGGCCGCCGAGCCCGCCCCGCGATGACGATGCGCTCCGGTCCAACTAGCTGAGGGGCCGCGCCTTGATCGTGCGGAACTCAACCCATGTGCCTTCGGCGGCGTGGGAGTCCTGCACGCCGATGAACCCGCTCAAGGGCTTGTCCTGGGTCCTCTCCTGGGTGCTCTGGTCATAGTCAATGATCTGCTCGCCTTCCCAGAACACTTGGATGTGATCGCCCTCGGCTCGGATCACGAACTCCCGCCATACCTCCGGGGTCTCGTCCGGACGGGGATCCACGGCGACGTAATCGTACAGGGAGCCGGTGCAATGATGATCCTCACGATGGTGGGTTTCGCAGACGATCTGGACTTCGTACCCGGTTACCCAGGGCTGGCCTTCCGGCGGCACGCGGATGAAGACGCCGCTGTTGCCGTCTTCGGACACCCGCCACTCGACAACGAGTTCGAAGTCGCTGAACTCGGCCACGTCCCAGTACATCCAGTCGCCGCCCAGGCCGCCTACGCTGCGAATCACGCCGTCTTCCACCGAAAATCCTTCGGAACTCCCCTGGATATGCCAACCTTCCAGGTCTTCGCCGTTGAAGAGGTGGATGAACCCGTCTTCATCGGGCTCCCATTCCTCCATGACGGCGTCCCAATCCGTGTCCGCTCCGGCGCCCGGGGCGAGGAGCAAGGCGATCGCCATGGCGCCGCCCAACAATGTCCGCATGATGGTCCCTCCTTCTGTTGTACGAACCCTACGCGGGACGGCCCATTGGGACGCGCCCGCCGACACGCGTCATGGTAGCATAGAGGCGCGTTTCGGAGGGACCTTAATCGCCGGACAACAACGCCACTGGCGGAGCGGCACGCCTCGCATGCCGAACAGATGCCGGCCGTACCCGTTCACCCATTGAGTGAAGGGCACTGTTTCTTCCCCGGCGCGAGCATGAGACTGGACCACGATGTCCGGTCAAGCTTATCCGGCGATTCGGGAGGGAGTTGTCCGTATCCCGAAGCCTATGCTACAACCACACGCTAGAGAAAGCGTTAAACTGGGTGCGATTGTCGGCGGGTCTGGAAGGGCTTCCGCCGCGGAGAATGGGGCGATGAGGCGATCTCTGATTTGGACAGCCGCCGTTTTGGTATGCGGAATCACGACTACGCATTGCAACGTCCGTCCCATGGAGCGCGTGGACGAACCGCCGTCCGAGGAGGCCCTGCGAATACCCGAGGATTCCGTGACGCTCTACCGGGACAACTACGGCGTGCCCCATGTCTTCGCGAACACCGACGAGGCGGCGTTCTATGCGCTGGGATACGCCCAGGCGGAGGACCGGTTGGAGGACATCTACCGGAATGTCCGCATGACTCTGGGACGCACGGCGGAAGTGGAAGGGCCAGGGGCCGTGGAGCAGGACTTCCTCATGCGGCTCTGGCGCGTGGGGGAGGTGAGCGAGCAGTACTGGGACGCGGACGCGTCCGAGGAAGTCCGCGGCCTCGCCGATGCTTTCATCGCGGGCGTGGAGGCCTACGCCGAAGCCCACCCCGGCGCGGCGGAAGAATGGGCGTTGCCGTTGGAGCCGTGGCACCCGCTGGCCGTGGCGCGGCTGCTCACGATGGAGCTGGTCTTCCACCATTCCGTGATGCCGAAGCTGGCGTTGCTCGACGTGGACGCCATGGCTACGGCGTCTTCACGAAGCGAAGCCCCGCCAGGCGCCGTGGGTTCGAACCAGTGGGCGGTGGCGCCGGAACGCGCGGCCCATGGAGGCGCGCTTCTCTTGGCCGACGTGCACCTGCCCTGGGAGCCCTTGTCTCGTTTCTACGAGGCGCGGGTGCGGGGAGAGACGCTCCACCTCAACGGCTTCTTCGTTCCGGGCGCGCCGTTGCCGGCTTACGGTCATAACCGGGATGTGGGGTTCGCCGTGACCGTGGGCGGTCCCGAAACCGCCGACGTGTATGTATTGACGCCGGACCCCGATGACGCCGCGGCGTATCTCTTCGATGGCCAATCGCGGACGTACGAGCAAGAGACCTTTTCGATTGAGGCGGCGGGCCTCGGCGCCATGGAGATGACGGCGTGGCGTTCCCATCATGGGCCGCTTCTGACGGACCCAACGGTGGAGACGCCCGTGGCCGTTGCGAGTCTTTACTTCGACGCCGTGCAACAGATGGATCAGGCGTTGGCCATGGCGCGCGCGGAAGACGTGGATGAGCTGTTGGACGCCGTGGGGATGCTGCAATTGGCGCCGCTCAACTTCATGGCCGCCAGCACAGATGGGACGATCGCCTATGCGCGGACAGGGTTGACTCCCGTTCGGCCGGAGGGTTACGACTGGACCGCGCCGGTCTCCGGGGACACCTCCGCAACGATGTGGGAGAGCGCCCATCCCTTGGACGACCTGGTTCAGCTCCGCGATCCAGCCCAGGGCTATTTCCAGAACAATAACACGAGTCCAGAGTACATGATGGAGGACTCGTCCCTGCTGCCCGGAGATTATCCCGAGTATATCTATGGCGCCATCGGGGAACGGGACAACCCCCGGAGCCGCCGCGCCCGGGAGGTTCTCCACGGCACGCCCAACATGACCGTGGACGACGCGCTCCGGCTCGCCACGGACGTCTTCGACCTGCACGCGCCGCCGTGGCTTGACGCCTTGGACACGGCCATCCGCCGGACCGGCGACGAGCACATGGAAGATGGAGAATTTATGGAGGGCGCGGAGCTCGTGCTGGGGTGGGATGGCGCGTACCGGCCGGACAGCGTGGGCGCCTTGCCCTTCCGCATTTGGCGCGAACGGGCGGGGCAGTTCATGGACGTGGAGGCGATCATGGCGGGCGATCCATTGTCTCAGAACAACATGCTCGTCCTGCTCGACGCCTTCGACGACGCCCTCGCCATCACCCGGGATCGGTACGGAAGCATGGACGCCCCGTGGGGCGATGCGTTCAAGCTGGCCCGTGGAGACCAAGAGGCCCCGGCCAGCGGCGCGAGCTACGGCGCGCCGCCCCACGACACGGTAACCTTGTTAACAACCTGGTTCGACGAGAATCCCCCGGGATCCGGCTGCTTCACCGGCTCCGGCGGCGCCGTAGGCCCCATGTTGATGGTGTTTCACGAAGACGGCGTTGAGAGCTACACGGCGCAACCCTGGGGCCAAAGCAACGATCCGGATTCTCCGCACTACTTCGATCAAGCCAGGGAGTTGTTTTCGGTGGGTGAGCTCCGGCCCACGGCGTTTACGTTGGAGGCGTTGGAGGAAGCGGGCATAGCGTCCGAGACGGCGTTGGCGCTGCCGTGAGCACATCGCCCGTCGCGCTGGAGCGTCTGCGGGAGATCATTACCGCTTACTACGGCCTGGGTGAAGTGGCCTTGCCCGAGCCGTTGGCCGCGGTCCATCAACGCCGCCACCAGAAGCTTGTGGTCCAGACGGACGCGGGCAAGTTCCTGGCCAAGACTTACGAACGGGATCCCGCCGTACTCGACGCCCTTCGGTTCCAACACCGCCTTTCGGACCACCTCCATGGGAACGGTCTGCCCGTGGCGCGCATTCAGCCCACCCGGGAGGGCACCCGCATCGTGAAGCAGGACACCTGGGCGTTGGAGCTGCAGGAGTTCATCTCCGGCGGCTCGATGCGGATCACCCCGAAGACCCTCGAGATCGGCGCCAACGCCCTCGGCCGGTTTCACGCCGTGTGCCGGGACTTCCCCTGTCCGCCCCGCGACGCCACGAAATGGCGGTTCAGCGAGGCGCCCCGATGGGCCTTTGGCAAGCTCTATGAAGCCGCCAGAAACCACGGCGAGCCCGCGGACTGCGACGCGTTATGCAACGACATCGCGCTGTTTCTGCACGAGGCGGCGAACGCGCTCAAGCCGGAGAAGCGCGCGGAGTTTGAGACCGGGCTCATCCACGGCGATTGGCACGCCGGCAACCTCATCTTCCAGGGCGATGCGTTGGCCGCGATCGTGGACCTCGAATTCGCCGGCGACGGCTGCTATCTGGAAGACTTGGCGTACGCCATGAGCAACCTGTGCATCCGAACGGCCATCGAGCCACCCCGTCTCGAAGCGCGGACCCAGGCGCTCTTGAAGCACTATCAGGTGTACCGCACGCTGGCCTACGCCGAGGAAGCGGCCCTGTACTACGCCGTGGGAATCAAGCACATCACAACGGTGGCGTACCAGTTCATCCAGCTTAATGAGTGGATAGCCGGATATAGTCCTTTCGAATGGCTGCAACGGCTTTCCGCTCAATGCCATTGGCTCAAGCAGCAGGCGGCCCGCGTCCGTTGGGGGGACGCGTAGCAATACAGAACGGCGCGCGGCCCCAAGCGATCGGGGATCCGCGCGCCGTGGCCGCCGTTAACGCCGCGCGCTCACTACTGCTTTCCGGCCAGCGCCTCCTTTAGGAAGAGAAACGTCAGCAGATTGCCAAGAGGCGTGCCGGGCGTGGGCGTTTGAGCAGGGACGGGAAGACGGTTATTCGAGGAAATGGCGCGAACGTGGGTCATGGTTTTTTGCATCCTTTTGCAAATTGTGTTGCACGCTGCCGTCAAGTGTATTCGTACTATAGCATAACTATAGCGTAATTTTCAGAGGCCAGGTCCGGGAATCATGCATGCTCCCTACAAGTAGCCCAATCCCATGAGTTTTTCCCGGATTTCCTCCTGCTCGGAGCCGCTCAGGCCTGTCCCAGTTTCGCCGTCTTTGCTCTCCGCGTCGAGGGTTTCCGGCGGCCGCGCCGCGAGTTCGGCAGGGTCGATCAAATCGTTCAACAGCTTGCCGTCCATATCATTGGGAACGGGGTGGCCAAGGAGGTAGAGCACGGTGGGGGCCATGTCCATCAGATTGGCCCCATCGACATGCCCAGGCCGGACGCCTTTGCCGGCGGCCGCGAGGATGCCTTCCATGCGGTGATTGCCGAAGAGGGTGGTGTTCGGGTACACGGGCTCCTTGGAGGCAAAGCCGAAGAAACACACGGGCATGTACTTCTCCGCTAGGGGCAGGGGCATGACGTCGGGGCCGTAGGGCGTGAAGGGCCCGTGAAACATCTCGTCCCGAGTATGGACGGGGCCGCCCACGGGCTCGCCGGTCTCCGGATTGGCGAGCTGGCGCCAACGCTCCACGATGGCGTCGCGGATGGCGTCGTAGTCGGCGGGATCCACGGCGCCATGAGGCCGGACGCCCTTCGTGTTGATGTATATGCCGCTCCAGCCGAACGGCGCGTAGGCCTGGGTGCGCGCCCAATCCACGTCGTTCAGGCTCAGCATGCCGGGAATGTTGATGGCGCCGGTGGATTTTCGGATGGCCGCTTCCGGCGCCCCGGCCTTGAACCAAGCCAGGAAGCGGAGGAGGGGGAAGAGGAGCCGCGTCGCGTTGTGGGGCGTCACGCCCAGATCCCACAGAAGCTTCTTCCCGCGGACCCGCGCCGAGCGCTTGAGCGTGATGAACCCTTCCCGGAGCAGCCAACTGTTCAGATCAATGAAGTGGTGCGTGGGGCCAAAGCCGTGGTCGGAGATAACGAAGGTGATTGCTTCGGGTCCCGCTTGCTCCATCAGCCGGCCCACCCAATCGTCCAGCATGGTGTAGTACTGTTCGATGCGCTCGCCGAATTTCTCCGCCTTCGCCGCGTCATAGCGGGGATGGCCGGGATCGATGAAGTTCCATAGTTCGTGCTGGAGGCGGTCCGTGCCCCAGATGTGCACCATCGTGAAATCCGGTTGATGGCGCGCCATGAGCTTTTCCGCTGTCTCGAACTTGACCCGGTCCATCCACTCCAGTTCGTCGAGGAACATACGCGCGTTGGCGTCGGAGCCTGCGCACACGAAGGACATGGTTTCGAAGAAGAGGGGGTAGCGTCCATGCTCCGCTTCCAACTCCTCCCGCAACTCCGGAGGGTGCGTGTAATCCTTGGCGCCCGCCGGGGTGAGGAAGTCCGTAATCACCGCGCCCTTGATGGGATCCGGAGGGTAGGTCGTGGGCACGTTCAGCACGAGAGAGGTCTTGCCCGCCGCGCTCAGGTATTCCCAAATGGTCTTGCCCTTGCGCAGCCGCGCGTTGACGGGCTGTTCCGTCTGCGTTTCGGGGTCATACACGAGAAAGTCAAAGACGCCGTGCTTGCCTGGATTCTTTCCCGTCATGAACGAGGGCCACGCCGCGGGGGTCTCTGGCGGGTATATGGACTCGAGATCCCCGGAAGCGCCGTTATCCACGATGCGCTTCAGGTTGGGCAGGCGGCCAGCCTCCATGCGCGGCCGGAACAGATCCCATGTGGCGCCGTCAAGGCCGATGACAACAACGCGGCGGTTTTGGAGTGTGGACACGGGAAAACAATCCTTTCACGCGCGCTTCGCGGACGGCCGCGCGCCAGGGGGGAGCCTCATTGGATGCGGCTGTCGCCTTCGCCTTGCCACATGTCCGCATTGTGGCCAAGATGGACCTTGATGGGATGGGTGATGGCGCCGAGCTCTTCGATGACGCCGGCGTGAAGAGTTAATTCGGCCGCGCGCAGATTGCGCTCGAGTTGTTCGGGTTTCCGCGCGCCCACAATGGCGCTGGTGACGCCGGGTTGAGCGATGAGCCACGCAAGGGCGACGGTCGCCATCGTCTCCCCAAGCTCCTTGGCTATCTTGGCGATTCCCGCCAAGGCCTGAAACACAAGATCTTCGCAGCCTTCCTCCCCGTGGCGGGTTCCGGGACGCTCCTTGGAGAAATGCCGTGTCCGCCGCCGGTTCTGTGGCACATCGTCCGCCGCCATCCACCGGCCCGACAACAGGCCCTGCATGAGGGGCATGTACGCGAGTACGCCCACATCCATCCGTTGGCATGCGGGAACTATCTCGTACTCTGGCGCGCGGAACAGGAGGTTGTAGCCGATCTGATTGGAGCAGATTTCCCCACGCCGATGCGCCTGTTTGAGGTCTGCCGGTCCGAAGTTCGAGACGCCAATGTGACGGATTTTGCCTTCCCGCTGTAGATGCTTGAGCTCCGCGAACACATCCTCGAAGGCAATGCCGCGGAAAGGCCAATGAATTTGGTAGAGATCGAGCCGATCCGTCCCCAGGTTCTGAAGGCTTCGCTCACAGGATTGCCGGAGCTTCAAGGCGTTGCAGTTCTCCGGGCTCACTTTGCTTGCGACGTAGACCTCTTCCCTGCGAGCGCCGAGGGCCTTGCCGAGGACGCGCTCGGATTCTCCGTTGCCGTATTGCTCCGCAGTGTCGAAGAGGTTGATTCCGGTGTCAATGGCGGCTCCCACGGCCGCGCCGGCGTCATCCGCCCCGTCGTCCCCCCAGTACTTGGGATCGCCGATTTGCCACGCGCCGAAGGACAGCACGGACACGCGGGGGCCTGTTGCTCCGAGTTGACGGTATTGCATGGCGATACGGGACTCCTATGCCGGGGCCGCGCGCCGTCCGGGCCGGTTTCGGGTCCGATGACGCTACGGGCTTAACCGGACTGGCCCCGGATCCTCTTGGAATCCGGGGCCAGTTGCTTGCTTTCTGTGCGCGCCCGCGTCAGATGAAGAGGGGCGCGAGCACGAGGGAAATCACCGACATCAGCTTGAGCAGGATGTTGATCGACGGGCCCACGGTGTCCTTCAAGGGATCGCCGACGGTGTCGCCCACGACGGAGGCCTTATGGGCGTCCGAGTTCTTGCCGCCGTAATGGCCTTCCTCAATGTACTTCTTGGCGTTGTCCATGGCGCCGCCGGAGTTCGCCGACGACAACCCGAGCATCACGCCGGAAGCGATGGCTCCGACCAGCATGCCCGCGAGCGCGTCTGGCCCAAGCGCAAAGCCCATGAGCACGGGCGCCACGATGGCGAGAAGCCCGGGAAGCAACATGCCGCGGATGGCGCCCTGCGTGGCGATGTCGACGCACGTCGCGCTATCGGGCAACACACCCTCTTTCCCTTCGCGGAGGCCCGGAATGGCTTCAAACTGCCGCCGCACCTCCATGATCATCATGTCCGCGCAATGTCCCACGGCGCGGAACAGCATGGACGAGAAGAAGAAGGGGAGCATGCCGCCGACGAGGATGCCCGCGAGGACCTGCGGGTCCAAAAGGCTCACATCGGCGGGACTCAAGTTAGCCGCGACCATGAACGCGCTCAGCAGGCCGATGGCCGCAAAGGCCGCGCTTCCGATGGCGAAGCCTTTTCCAATCGCCGCCGTGGTGTTGCCGACCGCGTCCAGATTGTCGGTGATCTCGCGAACCTTCGGATCAAGATGGCTCATCTCGGCGATGCCGCCCGCGTTGTCCGCGATGGGTCCGTAGGAGTCCACCGAGACGACCATGCCCGTGGTCGCCAGCATGCCGAGGGCCGCGATGGCCACGCCATATACGCCGCACAGCATGTACGCCACGACGACCGCCGCCGCCAGGATCAGCACCGGCAACGCCGTGCTCTGCATGCCCACGGCCGTGCCTTCCGTCACCGTGATGGCCGGGCCGGATTGACTGCCTTTCGCGATCTGCCGCACTGGGCCATACTTGCTCGACGTGAAGTACTCGCTAAAGAATCCCACGGCCGCGCCAGAGATGATCCCAACCACCGCCGCCAGGAAGGGGCCCCACCACAAGACATCAACGCCCTCGCGATCCGGATGGGCGAAGGGTTCGATGAACAGGAAGGCCAGCACCCCAATGCCCACGATGGTCAGGGCGGCGCTGACGTAGGTGCCGTTCATGAGGGCGGACTGCGGATTGGACCGAGCGAAGGTCTTCACGTACATGATGCCGGCGATGGAGGCGACGATGCCGGTGGCGGCCACCATGAAGGGGAAGGCTCGCAAGGCAAGGGTCGCGTCGTCGCCGATGACCAGGGCGAGCCCGGCCGCGATGGCCAAGCTGGAGATGATGGAGGCCACGAAGGACTCCAGCAGGTCCGCGCCCAAGCCCGCGACGTCGCCCACGTTGTCGCCTACGTTGTCGGCGATGACGGCGGGATTGCGGGGATCGTCCTCGGGGATGCCAGCCTCAACCTTTCCGACCAAGTCGGCGCCCATGTCGGCGCCCTTGGTGTAGATGCCGCCGCCGGCGCGTCCGAAGAGGGCGACAAGGGAGGCGCCCATGGCGTAGCCGTTGACGATCTCCGGTTCGCCGCTAAAAAGCAGGAAGACGATTACAAGGCCGAGTAGCGCGATGCCAACGACGCCCATGCCCATCACGCCGCCGCCGCTGATGGCTACGTCGAGGGCCCCCCGGACGCCGCCGGTTTCCGCGGCGGCCGCCGTGCGAGAGTTCGAGCGTGTGGCGATGTACATGCCCAGAAAACCCGCGCATGCGCTGGCCACGGCGCCAAAGAGAAAGGCGACGCCGGTGCGGTAGTCGAGGGCGAGTTCGGGGTTGATGAAGCCTGCAATGGTGAAGAGGAGGAATATGACAACAACGAAAGTGCCTACATACTGATACTCGCGATGCAAGAACGCCCGCGCCCCCTGTTGCACCATGCCGGACAGTTTCGCCATATGCTCCGTGCCCTGGGGCTTCGAAAGCACGTATCGCGCCAAATATACCACGAAGGCCAGGGCTAGCAGGCTAGCAACGGCCGACGCGGCCAAGGAGGTCCCCAGTATATCCATAACTATGTCTCCTTACGAGTCATGTTCGTGTGTCCTTGGAGCGAAACCGCCAAAGCTTCCACGTCTGTCCGTCCAAAAGGCCGGACAGCTACGTTGGATCCCTGTCTGAGCCGGAGATTCGGAAGCTACATGTCCCCCATGGGCGGATCGTCTTGCTCCAATGGGACCACGGACTGTTCCCACACAGAGTCGCCGCGCCGCGCGCGGCGTCATACAACGGCCCTCATTATCTGAGCGGCCGGTTTTGAGCGAAGAACCGAGGTTAGGTCTGGCCGTGTGTTTCGAGGGCGGCCTTCGCGGCGTTTTGCCCCGCCTCCTTTTTCGTGGCGCCTGTGCCGCGGCCCGCTGGTTCCCCGTCGAGCCGGACTTCTACCTCGAATTGCTTGCGATGGTCCGGCCCTTCCGAGCGAATTACCACGAATTCCGGCAAGTTCATGCGCCTGGCTTGGCAGAAGTGCTGCAAGCGGGACTTGTAATCCCAGGAGAGGTTACTGCTTTCCGCCGTTTGCAATTCTTCGGCGTATATCCGCTCCACCATCGCCCGGGCCGTTTCCCAACCCTGGTCCAGGTAGACCGCCCCAATAAGGGCTTCGACACAGTCGGCGAGCAGAGCGCTTCGTTGGCGTCCCCCGGATTGCTCCTCGCCCTTCCCCAAGCGGATGATCGGCGCGATATCGAGACGTTTCGCGATTCGCGCCAAACAAGCTTGATTCACAAACTGGGCGCGCATCCGGCTGTATTCGCCGGGCGTGCGGCCAGGGTACGACAAGTAGAGCCGGTGGGCGATGGCGAGCCCTAGCGCGGCGTCCCCGAGAAACTCCAGAGCCTCGTAATCCGGGCTCGGGCCGCTCTCCGCCCCGGCCGACGCGTGCGTGAGCGCGCGATCAATCAGGGCCGGATCGGTCCCCAGTACTTCAAGATGTTCGATGAGCCGTTCGAGTTCGGCTCGCCGTTCTCCGGCTGGTTCATTCATAACGCCTTAGGATCAGGGACGTATTGTGTCCTCCGAATCCTAGCGAGTTCGACATGGCGATTGCAACGTCCGCCTCCCACGCTTCGTTTGCAATGATATTCGCCGCGCATTCGGGATCGGGCGTGTCGTAGTTGATGTTCGGCGGCAGCACGCCGTCGCGGACGGCGAGGAGGCACGCAATCGCTTCCACCGCGCCCGCCGCGCCCAGCAGGTGACCGATCATGGACTTTGTCGAGCTGACCGGCGGCATGGAATCGCCGAAGACATCCTTGAGCGCCAGCGTCTCCGCCGCGTCGTTAAGCTTTGTGCTAGTGCCGTGGGCGTTGAAGTAGCCGACGGTCTCGGGGCCGGTTTTCGCGTCGCGGAGCGCGGCTTTCATGGCCGCCGCCGCGCCGGAGCCATCGGGCCGCGGCGAGGTGATGTGATGGGCGTCGCAGGTCTCCCCGCATCCGCCGATCTCGCCCAGAATCTGGGCGCCCCGGGCCCGGGCGTGCTCTTCGGACTCCAGCACCAGCGCGCCCGCGCCTTCGCCCATGACGAAGCCGTCCCGGTCCGCGTCGAAAGGCCGGCTGGCCCGTTCGGGCTCGTCGTTCCGGCAGGAGAGGGCCTTCATGGCCGCGAAGCCGGCGATGCTGAAAGGCACGATGGAGGCTTCCGCGCCGCCCGCCACCATAACGTCGGCCAAGCCCGCCCGGATGGTGTTTGCGGCGTCGCCGATGCCGTGGGCGCCCGTGGCGCAAGCCGACACCACCGCTTTGTTCGGCCCTTGCAAGCCAAGGCGGATGGCGATTTCGCCGGCGCCCATGTTGCACAAGATCTTCGGGATGCTCATGGGGGACACCCGGCGGGGGCCGCCGTGCACAAAGCGGGTCATCTGCTCCTCGAAGGTGAAGATGCCGCCGATGCCGCTCCCCATGATCACGCCGCATCGCAGGGGATCTTGATTGTCCATGGACACGCCCGATTCGCGCCACGCTTGCATCGCGGCGTCCAGGGCCAAGACGGTGTACCGGTCGCACCGGCGGATGTCCTTGCCGGTCATGCCGTCAGGGGTCACGTCCTCGGCTTGGCCCGCGATGCGGCTCGACATATCGGCGGGGTCAAAGTGATCGATGACGCCAATGCCCGACCGCCCTTCGCAGAGGGCTTTCCAGAATGTTGCAATGTCATTGCCCACCGGAGACACTACGCCCATGCCGGTGACGACCACACGTGTTCTCATGGAATTCCTAAAACTGGTTGTGATGGGGGCGGACGCCCAGCCCGCGCGTCTATACGGGGGCTGGGCCGTACACCAGTCCGCGAAGGTGCTTAGGTGCGCCAGCAGAAATGCATAAGCGCCTGGCGAAGCGCGGATTTTCCCTTATTGCTGAAGTTTGCCCTCAATGTACGTTACGGCGTCGCCAACGGTCTGGATCTCATTGGCTTCGTCGTCGATGTCGATGTTGTACTCTTCCTCAAGCGCCATAAGCAGCTCGGTCAGGTCCAACGAATCCGCGCCCAAGTCTTCGATGAAGCGGGCCTCGGGCGTGATCTCTTCTTCATTGCACTCTAGCTTCTCGACGACGATCCGCTTAACGGCGTCTGCAACACTGGTTGTCTCGCTCATTCATTTCACCTCCCTCTGTGTTAGATGTGATCCTCCAGAGCCCGTGGACCCTGGTAATTGTCGCCAATGGGATAGCGCGCGGGATTATAGCAACCGGCGCCGGCGATTTCTACGTAGCCGGTGGGCTGGACACCCGCGGGCTAACCTTGGGCGTCCGCAAGTGGAATGGGACTGCCTCGGGGAATCGGAGATGGAGCGGGGCCACGGTTGAACGGCGTGTCCCGAGCCCGAAACCGCAGGGCCGCCGCAACGCCGTCAGGCAGTTCATCCCCGAGCCGCCCAGCAAGTTCCACATCCCGCCGCGCCGGATGTTTTCCGCGGGCGGTCCCTGGGTCAGGCGACGCCGTTTACGCCATTTGCGCCGTTCGGGTCGCCGTTTTCCCCGTTCGGGGCTTTCCCCTCGCCCACGCCCAGGCCGAAGACACGGTTCACCACTTCCACTATGGTAAGGATCTGGACAAGCAATTCAGCGGCTTGGAAGATGTTAGTGAACGCCATGGAGGCGGTTGCGGTCCTTGAGATGGGACGAATGTGCATTGCGTCGTGCTCCTTGTGTTTGGTGGTGAGGAACCATGGCTGTATACGGTGGGATTGACGAGAGGCGGCCAGCCGCGGCGCCGCCGGCCTGCTGCTTCGGAAACCCGAGTATCCCAGTATAGCATGCCGGGCTTGCCGATCGCCCGTTTGGCGCGGTATTGTCTGGGGCATGGGAAAAGAGTATGTGCGCTTCCGGTGCCACCACTGCCTCCATTGCTGTACCAAGGTTGTCTGCCTGCCGACGCCCGCCGACGTTATCCGGATTGTTCAGGCCACCGGCCGGGATCCACTGTCGTTCCTTGAGTTCGTCACGTCCGAAGGCATTTCCAGCGTAGACCCCAACGATCCTACCTGGCTCGACTGCGGGGACGAGCGCTACTTGATGGCGCTTTGGCGGCCCGATGAGCGGTGCGTTTTTCTGGACCACGAGAACCGGCGCTGCGGCATATACGAGGATCGCCCCATCCTATGCCGACTCTACCCCTTCAAGGCCCGGTTCCGCAGGGACGGCGTCTTCAAGGGTTTCGGGCTACACGGCGACGTGGAGTGCCCGCGCCACCAAGATGGGGAGGTGGCCGTGGCGCCGTTGTACGCGCTCCTTCAAGAAGATGAGGAGCACCAGTGTGACTACGAGGATCTCGTGCGCGTTTTCAACCGCAAGCAATACCCCGGGAAGCGTCCTGAAGACTTCATCGGCATGTTCGTGGAAAGGAATTAGCCCGGATGGACCTGTCCATCGCATTGGCCGGCGCGCGTTTCGCCGAGGCTGTCCCCGTCATGAAGCGGATCTGCGCGATCATGGAGGGTCAGGGCGCGAATCTCGAATTCCTCATCCTGACCGACACGGCGGCCCGGGAGGATGGGTGGGACGATACGGAGATCCCTTGTGCGGTCCGGGCCGTGCCCCGGGCCCGGGGCGGCTTCGGCGCGCAGATCCATGTGACGCGGCAATATGCTCAGGGCGATTGGCTGATTTGGCTGGACCGGCCGGTCATGGAGGACGCGTCCCTGGTCTTCGGCTTCTGGTCCCGGCGTCACGAGGGCGCGCTCCTCATCGCTTCCCGCTACGCGCCGGGCGGCTCCCACTACATGTCCCGGGCGCGCACGGCATTGAGCCGGGCGCTGAATTCCTTATATCGCCGTGGGCTGGACGTGCATGTCCGCGACCTCTCCTCAATGCGGCGGATGTACCGCCTTTCCGTGCTGCGCCAGATTCCCATCCAGGGCGGGGGATATGAGGCGTTGATGGAAATCCTCCTCCGCGTGATGAGCCTTGGCGAGGACGTGGTGGAGATTCCCTGGCATTACGGCGCCGAGGTCCACTGGGACTCGCCGGCCCAATGGCCGCGCATGGCGTCGCAATGTCTCCGGACCTTCCTGCGCATGCACGCCCTGCGCAACAGTGTCGACTACCCTGACTACGATTACCGGGCCTACGACAGCCGTATCTGGCTTCAGCGCTATTGGCAGCGAAAACGGTACCGGATCGTGCAAGAATTCGCTGGAATTTCCCCGAGAATGCTCGACATTGGCTGCGGATCGAGCCGAATTATCGCCCATCGGCCCGAGATGATCGCCTTAGACGTGAACCCCTGCCGGCTGCGTTTTCTGAAGCGCTCCAACCCCCGCCGCTTGCAGGCCACCGCCGGACGCCTGCCCTTCCCGGACAATGTGTTCGACGCGGTCATCAGCTCCCAGGTCATCGAGCACACGGCGGAGGATTCTTGCGTGGCCGAGGCCGTGCGGGTGCTCCGGCCGGCCGGCGTTCTGGTCATCGGCACGCCCGACTACGCCACTTTCTGGTGGCCTATCACCGAGAAGGTGTACGGCTTCGTTAAGCGTGGGGGGTACGCGGACGAGCACATCAACCACTACACCTACGCGTCGCTCGTGGAGGCCTTGGAAGGGGAGGGGTGCTCCGTGGAAGCGCATCGGTACATCGGCGGCGGGGAACTCATCATCAAGGCGCGGAAGAATGGCCGCCCACCGGCGGATGTTCAGGCGTAAGCCTGCAACGGGTAAGGCGAACCGGCGTTACGGGAGCCGCTCGGCCACCGCGTCGAACACCATCTGCGCCACCGTATCCTTGCGCACCCGGCCGAGTTCATCGGCCCGCCCGCTGTCGTCCAACAGCCAAGCTTCGAGTTGTTCCGCGCCGAATCCGCTGCCCGCGGCGCCCACGCGGTTGGCGACGAGGATCTGGGCGCCCTTCCGTTCGAGCTTGCGCCGGCCCTCGGCCACGGCGTCGGAGGTTTCCGCCGCAAAGCCCACGATGACCTGACCGTCTCTCCGTTGGCTGCCCGCCCCGGCTAGAATGTCCGGATTCTCTTCCAAGGTTATCGAAATGGCTTCGCCCGTGCGTTTCCGCTTCCCGGCGCTGAGCTCGGCAGGGCGGTAATCGGCCACGGCGGCCGCCGCGACGAATACATCGGCGGATGGCAGTTGCTCCGCCACGGCCACGGCCATCTCCCGCGCGGTTTCCGCGTGGATGACGTCGGCGCCGTGGGGCATCTCCGCCTCGCACGGACCGCTGACCACCGAGACCGAAGCGCCGCGGAGCAAGGCCTCGAAAGCGAGGGCCCGGCCCATCTTGCCGGAGGAGCGGTTCCCGATGTAGCGGACGGGGTCCATGGGCTCGTGAGTGCCGCCGCTAGTGATAAGCACCCGTTTTCCGGCGAGATCCTTCTTGGAGTGCATGAGGATCAGGGCTGTCTCCAGGATGATTCCCGGATCGATGAGCCGGCCCGGCCCGACCGTCTTGCAGGCCAGGCGTCCGTTGTCGGGGCCCACGAAATGGCACCCTCGGGCCCGGAGCGTCGCGATGTTCGCCTGAGTGGCCGGGTGGGTGTACATGTTCGTGTTCATCGCCGGCGCGAAGAGGATGGGCGCGCGCGTCGCGAGGAGCGTGGTGGACAGCCAGTCGTTCGCCATGCCGTGGGCGGCCTTGGCCAAGACGTTGGCCGTGGCGGGCGCAATCAGAAACAGATCCGCCCGCGTGGCCACGGCGATGTGCTCGATCTCAGGGTTTTGCAACGGCTCGAACATGCCCGTCACCGCCCGCTGGCCCGTAATCCCTTCGAAGGAGGCTGGGCCGACGAGTTGCGCTGCCGACTCCGTCAGTACGGGCGTCACCTTGACGCCGAGCTCCGTCAGGCGCGAGGCCAGCTCGCAAGCCTTGTAGGCCGCGATCGACCCCGTGACGCCGAGCACCGCCTCTTTGTTACTCCAGGTAGTCCTCTTCATCATCCGCCTCGGACCGGTAGGTCACTTTGCCTTGCAGGACTTCCTCCAAGGCGATCACGGTGGGCTTGCGCGAATCGCAGCGGACCAGAGGCCGCGCGTCCGGCCGGGCGAGCTGGGCCGCGCGCCGCGACGCCACCAGGACCAGGCGGTACATGCTGTCAATCTTGTCCTTGAAGTCCTCGGGGGACAGGGTTCGCATCAGTGAATTCCTTTTGTAACATACGGACCGTGCGCCGCCGTGTGGCTCGCACAATCGCTTCGAAGTCGGCTATCGCTTCGGACAGCTCGCCGTTCACAATCAGATACTCAAACTCGCCCCGCGCCGCCATTTCCTCCCGGGCGTTCCGGAGCCGCACGGCGATGACGGCGTCGCTGTCGGCGCCGCGGCCGCGCAGGCGCTCTTCCAACACTTCGAGGGACGGCGGCTGGATGAACACGGTCACCAAGTCAAGGCCGGTCTCCTTGATCTGCCGCATCCCCTGGACGTCAATCTCGAGCACCATGTCCCGCCCGGCGTCAAGGGCGTCCCGGACTTCGGACAGCAGCGTCCCGTAGTAGTTGCCGTGGACCTCCGCCCACTCGACAAACTTGCCCGCCGCAATCCGCGCCTCGAAGTCCTCCCGCCCAAGGAAATGATAGTGGACGCCGTCCTGCTCGCCGGGCCGGGGGGCGCGGGTGGTGGCGGACACGGCCACATGGATGGATGGATCCTGCTCCACCGCCGCCGACAGCACCGTATGCTTTCCTGCTCCCGATGGCGCCGAAACCACGAAGACCGTCCCTTGTCCACCCACGAACCATGCCTTTCTATTCGATGTTCTGCACCTGTTCGCGGATTTTTTCAAGCTCGGCCTTCATGCTGAGGACGTCCTTGGTCACCTCGCTGTCCCGGGTCTTGACGCCCAAGGTGTTCGTCTCCCGTTGCACCTCCTGCGTTAGGAAATCCAGGCGGCGGCCGATGGGGCCGTCGTTGTCCAACAACTCCAGCATGTGGTCCAGATGCGTCTTCAGGCGGACGGCCTCCTCGGTGACGTCGCCCTTCTCCGCAAGCATGGCCGCTTCGATGGCGATGCGCTCTTCGGTGACCGACACGTCGCTTGCCAACTCCTGGATGCGGGCGCGCAACCGTTCTTCGTAGGCCGCATTCAATGTGGGCAGCCGGCCTTCAACGGTCTCCAGCGTGGCGCGGATGTGATGGACCCGCTGGCGCAGGTCGTCGGCCAAGGCCCGGCCTTCCGTGGCGCGCATCGCGCCGAGCTGCTCCAAGGCCTCGGTCAGCACCGGCTCCAGGCGCTCCCGCGTCGTTTCCAGGTCTTCCCCGGCCTCTTGCTCCACGAACACGCCCTGAAGCGACGCCAAGGTGTCCAGCGAGAGGGGCTCCATCGCGCCCACCAACTGGGCCAACTCTTTCGACGCGTCCACGTATTCCTTCGCCCGCGTCATATCGCAGACCACGGGCTGGCCACGCCGCTCGGCGCCCCGGCGGTGCACCGTCAAGTAGACCTTGCCCCGGGACAGATAGCGCTTGACCGTCTCCTTGATCGCCGGTTCGAGGGCGGCCCAGCCGTTGGGCAAGCGGAGGCTACAATCCAGGTAGCGATGGTTGACGGAGCTCAGCTCCACGGTGATGGATTCGCCTTCCTCGGTGCGTTCGGCCTTGCCGAAGCCCGTCATGCTGCGGGTCATAGAGCGTCCTCAAGATCGTCGTGAGAAAGGGGCCGGGGACAAGCGTGAAGCGTCCTCAGCGTATACACGCGGGACAGCGCCGGAGTATACCCCAGTGTATTGGGGCCGGGCAAATTACTTAATGATAGAGCGCGTAATGGACCGCCCCCGTCCCTGCCGTGTTGATCAGCGCGTGGAGACCGACCGCGAGGCCGATGCTGCCCGTGCGGTGGTAGGCGGCGCCGAGGATGAGGCTCGACGCGAATACAAGGGCCAGCGCCAAGGCGTCGTACTGGATGTGCAAAACCGTGAACGCCGCCGTGCTCAGGACGATGGCCCACGCGGGCCGTACGGACGCGGCGATGAGGCCTCGTTGCAGGAAGCCCCGGAACAGCAACTCCTCGAAAACGGGCGCCGCCACAACCACTGCCAGCCAAAACAGCAGGGTCGAGCCCCGCGTCGCGTATACCGCCAGCACCCACTCCCAGACCAGGGGCTGGCCGAGAATCTGCGACGCCGCCTGCGCCGCAAGCCACGCCGCCGCTAAGGCGCCGCCCCACACCGCCGCTTCCCGAGGCTGGAAGCCGAGGCGGCCCACGAAGGTCCGGATCGGTTGCGGATGGAGCCACAGGAGGCCCGCGATGACCAGCACGCCCACAGGCGCCGCGGCGAGTTGGTGCAGGCTGAGAAAGAGGCCCGTGTGACCTGTTGCGAAGAGCTCGGGATCGCCCGGCGGCGCCAGCGCGCGGAAGTGGGGGTAGAGCACGTGGGCTGCGCCGTAACCGCAGACCTCGGCCGCCACAAGCACGGCGATGCTCAGCAACGCCACCGAGCCCCAACTCCAACGGCTGGACCGCTTCGCGCCGCCCCCTTCGGGATCCGGCCTGTCCGTCTCGCGCCTATCCATTCCACCACACACGGGCCGTAGACCCCTTGAAAGCCCTCAACGCCGCCGGCAACCGATTCATGAAAGTCCCCCTTCGAAGGGGTGTTTGTTCGAGGACAAGGTTTACAGTTGTTCTGGGACATCGT
>SLHB01000255.1 GCA_007136375.1 Candidatus Hydrogenedentota bacterium | reverse complement strand
GTAGTCGTTGTGGGCCATGCGCACATCGCCGGCGCCGAGGTATTGGTAGTTCGGATAGGCCACGGCGAAATTGCCCAACCCCACGCCGGTCCAGAGGTTGTCCCGCGCCATGAGCCAGCCCGTGCGCCAATAGGAGAAACGCAGCTCCAAAGTGGCCGGGCTCGCCAGATCGCTCATGGTCAACCCGAGCCCTTCGACGCTCACGTCCTGACCCCCGCCCGGAGCTTGTTGCTGGGCCTGGGGCGGGCCAGGCGGCGCGCCGGGCTCGCCGGGGCTGGGAGCCGCGGCGCCCATCAGCGTTGCGAGGCCCGCGCACGCGAGGAGCAACACCGTGGCCGCCGGCGCCGTCCGCCGGGCGAGGGGACCCAACGAAACGCCCCAGCGGGCCCACCACAGCAAAGCCGCGCCCAGGGCCAGCGCGGCGGCGAGGCCGAGCATGGCCCCCCGGGAATAGGTCAGATACAGGGTGTAGAGTTGGAGCGCCGCCAGCAGGGGCAGGACCCAGGCCCGAAGCAAGGCCATGGCGGCCTGGACGCCCCGCATGCGGATGAGCACCAAGGGAACGAGGCCCGCGGCCACGGGCGCAATCCACACGGCCGCCACGCTCAACACGGGGCTTTGCGCCCAGGAGGCGCCGGAGACGTCGATGGACCGCACGAAGGCCGTGATGAAGTAGGCGACGGAGAACACGGCGAGCCAGGTTATCAGGCCCGCGACCAGGGAGATGAACAGGCGGGGATCGATGCCGCCGCTCCGGGGAGGCCCGTCCGCGGCGCTGGACGGCTGCAATCCCATGGGCGCCGCGCCTTCACGTCCGGCGGGCTCGGGCGTGATCTCCCGGCAGCGCCGCCAACTGTAGACCGCCGCGCCAAGGGCGAGGGGAATGCCGAGGACGAGAAAGGCGCCGAGGGCGTTGGGGAATAGCAACGAGCCGAAGGCCCGGTTCACGCTCAGCCGGTGCGTCAGTTCGGCATTCATTTCGGCCGACCCATCGAAAAACTGGGCCATCATCTGGGGGTTGTTCGCCACTTGCCACCGGGTGAAGGGCAAAACGTAGTGGAAATGCACGACCGCCCAGACGACCTCCGCCAACGAGACGGCCAAGAACGCGCCGAGAACGATGCCCACGGCCAGCCGCGTCCTGAGCGCGTGGGCCGCGACGGCGAAGAGGAAGAAATAACCCGCCCAGTACAGGAGATTCCGGTAGGTGTTGTCGAGTTGGATGCTCTGGGACGCGCCCGCGAGCGCCACGATGAGGAATCCCGCCAACAGCGCCATGGGCCAGCCATGGCCGAGCCGGCCGCCCTTGAACACGACGTGGACGGCCCAGGCCATGAACAGGACGGCGACGCCCCAGAAGAAATAGATGTTGTAGAGGGGGTGCACGATGCCGTCGAGCCAGGGCCGCGCCACGGCGACGGCGGCGAGGCCCAGCGCGAGGGGTTCGCGAAGCACGCGCCGCCCGAGCGACAGTTCGCCCGCGCCCTCCTCCTCCGCCGGACGGGATCCGGCGCGCCGGGCGGGCGCCTCCAGCCCCCCCTCCGTTTCGGCGGCCGTAGCCGCTTGGCCCTCATGAACGGCCCGCGGCCGGGGGGATTGTCCGCCCTTGCGCTTCTTCTTTTTCCCTTTGCCCCCGCTCATGGATTCGGGTCCGCGCTCCGGTTGTTCGCGTTCATCAGGAGTACAATCAACAAGAAGATTCCCGTGGTTTGCGCGAGGATGATGAGCGTGCCGCTCACCGCAATCTGGGGCAGCAAGGCCGCGCCGAGGCCGCATATGGCCGCCACGAGAAAGATGAACTCCACGGCTTGCCGGGGGCTCATTCCCAACTCGACTAGGCGGTGGGAAAAGTGGCGCTTGTCGCCTTTCATGATGGACTCGCCATTTCGCCAACGTATGTACACGACGCTCACAATATCAAAGATCGGCACGCTCAGTGCAAGAAGGGGCGCGGCGACGGCCACCCGCGAGGGACTGCCCGGCGTGTAAAACGTGGCGAGGATCGGCGCCGTGGCCAGGAAGTATCCGCAGAACATGGAGCCCGTGTCACCCATGAAAATGCGCGCGGGATGCAGGTTGTGCCACAGGAACCCCGCCGCGGCGCCGGCGAAGATCATCAGCAACACGCTGAGAAACAGATCGCCCTGGGGGGCGACGCACAGAAAGAAGGAGAGCGCCGCGATGACCGAGACGCCGCCCGCCAGCCCGTCCATGTTGTCGAGGAAGTTCATGGCGTTGACCATCGTGACCACCCAGAGCACGGTTATCAGCGCGGTCACGGCGGGGTACGGGATGAAGAGATTGACCTGCATGCCGCAGGCCACAAGAATGGACGCGGCGGCCACCTGGCCGGCGAGCTTCGTCCATGGGCCCAACATCCATATGTCGTCAACGGCGCCCAAGCCCGTGATGATGACGGCGCCGGTGATGAGGCCAGCGAGCTTGAGGCCGGCGTCTGGCTGCAAGAAGGCCAGGATCTCGCGGCTGAGCCATCCAAGCCCCCATTCTTCCAGAGGCAGGAGGACAAGGAGCGCGGCGTTGAGACCCGCCACGAGGGCGAAGGCGCCGAAAATGGCGGCGCCGCCCATGACGGGAATGGGCGCGTGATGCATCTTCCGTTCGCCGGGCTGATCCAAAACGCCCCACCGGAGCGCGCAGCGGCGCGCGACGATGGTCAAACAGAAGGAACAGGCCAAAGCCAACAGGAGGAGGTAAGCGTAAATCGCGATGTAGAGGCTCATCTAGAATGACAGGTCCATGGCGCTCCAGCGCCGTCACGCGCGGCCCGCGGCTTCACAATACAACTCAAACTCGCGCCGCGCCACCGTCCGGGCGTGGAAGTCCCGCTCCACCCGCTCTTTGGCGAAAGCGCCCATCCGGGCCCGCAACGCTCCGTCCGCGAGAAGGGCGTTCACCGCCCCCGCGAGGGCGTCCGGATCGCCTGGGGGGACGTTGCGCCCCGTTTCGCCATCGAGGTTGGCGAACTCCACGCCGGTGCCCAGGGCCGTCGCCACGGCGGGCTTGCCGCAGGCGTGCGCCTCTAACAAGGCCATGCCGAAGGCTTCGCTCCGGGCGATCGACGGGAATACAAACAGTTCGCAAGCGTGAAGATGGGCCACGAGTTCTGATTGGCTGAGGGTGCCGGTAAAGGTCACGGGGGCCTCCAGTTCGCGCGCGAGGGCTTCAATTCGGGGCCGCTCGGGGCCGTCCCCGGCGATCACCACGGCGGCGTTGACGGCCCGCGCGGCGCGCACGAGGACGTCCAGGCCCTTGTAATAGCGATGCCGTCCGGCGAAAAAGACGAAGGAGCCGCCGTGGGAGCGGCGGACGCGGTCCACAGCATCTGGCGAGGGCGCGGCGAATTCCTCGGTCCGGATGCCCAAGGGGACGGCCCGGCAGGCGTCCCGGACCGCCTGGAGCACCGGCGAAGTGGCGGCGTACCTATCCGATGTGGGCAGAATCATAGCAGCCTTGCGGAGAAAATGCATTTGAATCGGCCCGTATAGGCGCATGGCCGCCGCTTGACGGACCACATCGCTGTGGTAGCGCACCACCAGCGCGCCCCGGGGACGGGCCAGAAGGTATCCCAGTTCCATGGTGGGATTCGGCGCGTGCGCCACAAGCACGTCCGCGCGCAGCCGCCGCATGCGCCACGGATAGGCGGGAGACACGGGCGCGCTCTGAAACCGGCCCCACTCGCCCACTTCCGTGACCCAGACGCCATCCCGTTGAAGACGGCGCGTCCGCCAGGAACGGCTGCACGTCAAGGCCTCCACCTCCGCCCACTCCCGCTGGTACGCGCACATCAGCGCGACATGCCGCTCGATGCCGCCATGGACCGGCGGGTCGAAATCCTTATACAGATGAACGATCTTCACGGGCCTCCAAGGCGGCGGGAGATGATGGGCGTAACGAACGCGGGATCGCGCGGGACGCGCCCGGCGGCCGTCATTATGCCCCGCGCGGCCGGCGAAACCAACCCCGCGCCGGGAGCGGGTTGTCGGGATTGCCGCGAACGGCCGCAAAAAACGGAGTGGACACAGTTCAGTTTCCCGGTTATTATTGCGATAAATCACAAGGGGATTATGTGCGAATCGCCTGGCCCACTAAGGAAAGGGGTCCAACGTTGTCCGGGAATCAAACCAGTCACTTGTCGTTGGATACGCCCGCGGGACCCATGCTGACGATCCCCGTGGGGTGTCTGCGAACAACCCCCGCCATGCCCTTCGACATCTACATCCAGCCGGGCGGGCGGGGCGCGCCCGTCCTGTACCGGGAGAAAGATCTGCCCATGGACGCGGCAGTCCGGGAACGGCTGTGGAGCCATGGGGTCCAGAACGCCCTCATCCCCGCAAGCGCGGAATACACCTATGGCGCCCATCTGGAAGGCCATCTTCCCGCCATCCTCCAGGATCCCGAAATGTCGCCTCCCGCGAAGACGGCCGTAGTCTATCGGTCCGCATGCGCTCTCATGATGGAAGTGATGCAGTCGCCCCGGGCCGGGCAGCTTTGCGGCCGTACGCAGGAGTTGGTGAATCACGCCGTCGGCTTCTTCCTCACCCATGACGAAACCCTGTCGTGCCTGGCGGACGTGCTGTCCTTCGATTACTATACGTACACACACAGCGTCAACGTGTTCGCGTTCAGCATTTGCCTGGCCAAGGCGGCGGGCTACAAAGACCCCGAGGTATTGCGGGAGTTCGGCCAGGGTTGCTTGCTTCATGACGCGGGAAAGAGCCGCATCAGCCCGGACATCATCAATGCGAAGACCAAGCTGAGCGAGGCACAATGGGCCGTCATGCAGCGGCATCCCGTCCACAGTTTCGACATCCTCGTGGAAGCGGGCGAAGGCCGCGATCTCGCCTTGGACGCGGCCCGATCTCATCACGAGAAGCTCGACGGCTCAGGGTACCCAGATGGCCTCGTAGCAAGCGAACTGTCGCCCTTCGTGCGAATGATTACCATCGCTGACATATTCGACGCCCTTACCACGCGGCGGCCTTATAAAGACGCCATGAACCGCCAAGCGGCCCTCAGGATCATGTACTCGGAGATGCGCCGGAAGCTCGATATGGATCTGTTCCAAGTCTTCGTGGACATGCTCGGTGAGGAACCGCCCCGGAGCGAACTTCGCCTAAAAGGCTAGACGCCGGGGAGTTCGCGGAACGGAACAGGAAAGGGCCCCAGCGGCGGCCAGGGCAGCGAGGGCGGGCTCGAAAGGGAAGCGCCTAGCGGAGGTAGTCGAGGAGGCTCGGTTGGAGGACGCGGGCGGAAGCCGCAAGCGCGGCCTGGAAGGCGTTGCTTTCCGAGTTGAGATTCACCATGGTTTCCGCGAAGTCCGCGTCAACCGCGTCGGAGAGGACCCGTTCGAACTGGAAGTTGAAGTCCATGGTGTCCTGCGTGACCCGGTCCAGGCGGTTCTCGACGGAGGCCACCCGCGACAAGGCGGTGAGCAACTGTTCCTCGGCGCGGTCCAATTGACCCAGGTTCTGGCTCAAGCCGTCCTGATCGCCGTTCAAGAGATTATCCCGTATGTCTATGAGGGTCTGAAAGACATCCTCGTTACTTTGAAAGACCCGGTTTCCAGCTTCGTTTACGGAAACCTTCACGCCATCGGAGATGGCCACTTCGATGGATTCGTTGTCGCCCTGGTAGACAATGTCCGCGATCCGTCCGTCCGCGTCCCGGACGGCTTCAAAGGCCGGGGTTTGGGTGCGCGTGCCTCCGAAAATATAGCGGCCGTTCGTTTGCCGGTTCCCCATGACCACCGCCTCTTCCAAAATCTGGTTGATCTCTTCGGCGATGGCTTGCCGTTGAAGGGTCGTGTTGCTGCCCGTGGCGCCTTGGAGGGTGACATCCTTCGCGCGGCGAAGGTTGTCGACCATGGTCTGAATAGTCGTTCCGGTCTCCACGATCTGGGAACTGACAATGGACATGTTCTTCATGTACTGGTCGTTCTTCCCCATGGAGGTCCGGGTGTTCAAAGCCCGCTGGACAGCAACAGGATCGTCCGAGGGCGCGTTCACGCGCCGTCCCGTGCCAAGCTGGTGCTGGAGATCGGAGATCCGGCGTTGCGACTGTTGGATGTTGTGCAACGACCGTTGCGAGAGCAATTGCTGTGTGACGCGCATCGTTCCCATGGGCTCGTTTATCCCCTGCTGTCCAACATGGCCGGAGCGATTCCGGCTGTCCTGTGTTCGCGGCCCAGCGCCGTGTACTGAGGCGGGGCCGCCTGTCCCGCGCGGCTCGTGATCGACTGCAAGCACACGTCCCTCCGGCGGAGGGCGCGGCGCAGCAGGCGGTTATTCTCACGGACGATGTCGCGGGCTTCGTTGAGCGAGGCCTGAATGTCACGCTGCAACCCCGCGATCCGCGTCTTCCAAGGCTCGGGCGCCACGGCGATGAGCGCGCTCACGCTATCGCCCGCCGCCCCAAGCTCACGGCAGAGCGCGCCGAAGCGCGCCGCCCGTTCGGCCTCGGCCGCGGCTATCGCCTCCAACACGGCGGTCAAGTCCGCCGTGCGCGCCTCAAGCGTCTCCGTGTCTTGGGCGATGATGGCCTCCCGTTGCGCCTTCACGGCGGTCCGGACTTGCTCCTGCCGCGTCAGGGCGTCTTCGAGAAACTGGCATAGGGTCTGAAGTGGGGCGCTCATAGTTGCCTCATTCATGCTTCACCACGTTCAACGTGTTTATCGGCGCTGGTTTCCAAAGCCTTTAGCGGCTGGCCGCCTTGCATCCCGGCGCGCACCGTGTGTTGCAACTCGCCCAGGCGCAATTGCTCCGCCAGCTTATCCGCGAGCCCCATCTGACCCGTCTCCGCCCACTGAGCGGCCATCATGTCATCCATGAGGTCCTCGTACATCCGCATCGCTGGCGTTTGAGGGAACAGTCCATCCACGGGAACGGTCTTGCGCATCTCCCGCAACAGCATGTATCCGAAGAAATGCTCCATCTCCTTTAGGGCAAGCTCCTCCCGGTCTCCGGCCGAAGCGAACCGGTCCATGGAGACGCCCTGGGGCCCCGTCATCGGATTGACGTAGAGCATGGCTACATGATCTCCAGATCGGCCTGGAGGGCGCCGGCCTCGCGCAGGGCTTGGAATATGGCGATCATGTCCCGGGGGGTCACTTTCAAGCGGTTTAACGCATTGGCCACGTCCCCCGCCGACACGCCTTCCACGGGCATGAAATAGGCTTCGTCCTCGATAACCTCCACCTCCACCACCTCGTCTTGCAGCCAGTCCGCCTCGGTGAAGGGCGGCGGAGGCGCGACAAAGGGCGTCGTCATCACGTTGATGGTAATGTTGCCGTGGGCCACTTGGCAGGGTTGGACCATTACGCCGCCGCCCACGACGATGGTGCCCGTCCGCTCGTTGATCACCACCTTGGCCGCGCTGTGGCTTTCGGCGCGCAGGGCCTGAAGCCCGGCGATGAACTCGGTCAGGTTCGCCTGATGGGCCTCGGGGATACGCACATTGACGCTACCGGCGCCGAGGGCCGCCGCCGCGCCAGGGCCAAACTCCTCGTTGATAACCCGCTGAATGCTGTCGGCCGTGCGGAAGTCGGGCCGCTTGAGCAACAGGGTGATGCGCTCGCCATCGGTGATCGACGCGGGGATCTCGCGCTCGAGGAAGGCGCCCATGGGCACCCGGCCCGCGGTCACGTGATTGCGGGCAACGCCGGCGCCGCCGTTGCCCGCGTCGAATCCGCCCACGGAAACGGAACCTTGTGCGACGGCGTACACGTTGTCGTCAATCCCATAAAGAAGGGTCTCCATGAGGAAGCCGCCCTCTAGGCTGTCCGCGTCGTAGAGGGAGCTGACTTGCACGTCGATGCGCGTGCCCGCCTTGCCAAAGGGAGGAAACATGCCCGTCACCATTACGACGGCGACGTTGTCCGAGCTGAGGTCTTGGAGCCCGTCCACGTCGATGTCCATGCGCTGCAGCATGCGCTGTTGCGCTTGCACGGCGGCCTGTGTGCCGTCGCCCGTGCCCGCGAGGCCCACAACGAGGCCGATGCCCCGGAGGTTGTTGCCCCGGGCGCCCTGGATTTCGCAGAGGTCGCCGATGGGGACTTCCCCGTTCTGTCCATGGGCGGCGGGCGCGGCC
>SLHB01000130.1 GCA_007136375.1 Candidatus Hydrogenedentota bacterium | reverse complement strand
TGTCCAGCACCTGGGCGTCCAAGGTGTTCATCTTCGTATGGAATTCCGCGCACAGGACGCCGTCGCCAAGGTCGATCAACGAACATCCCTCGTTCTCCTTCACGACCCCGCCGCTGGCCTTGACCGCGGCGAGCTGAAGCGTGCTCGGAGTGCGGGAAGCGGGAATGTAGTCGCGGCTCTCCAAATCGAAGTACTGCAACTGACCTTTTTCATCCCGGCGATAAAAGGTGTCGCGCCCTTCGTCCAGGAGGGCCATGGCCACGGGAGGCAGCATGAGGCCGTCGGCTTCCATTCGGTCGCAGGTCTCCTTAACGCCGAGCATGTCCCAGATCTCGAAGACGCCCGCTTCCCAGTTGTAGCCCCATTTCACGGCGTTGTCGATGCTAATGATGTCGCCGGCGATCTCGCCGATGCGGTTGCCGGCGTAGGCGGCCAGGTGGCTGAACAGTTTCCACGCGAAACGGCTGCCCGGATCGTCGCCCGCGTGCATGACGCGGATCCGCCCGGCGAGGGTGTCCTGCCGGCGCGCCCGGGCCAGGCATTCGAAATTGGGCTTGACCGGGGGACGATGCTCGAAGGTCTCCCAATCCAGCCCTTCGATGGCACGGCGGCCGTTCGCGTCCCACGCTTCCGTCTTGCGGTAGAACCCCTTGTCCGCCTTCGCGCCCAACAGCCCCCGCTCCAGCATCCCCGCGACGATGGGATGAAGCCCCATGATGTCTTGGTGCTCATCGTCGGGACAGCCCTGTTCCACATTCTGGAGCACACGGGCGTAGGTGTCCAGTCCCACCAAATCCAGGGTGCGGAAGGTGGCCGACTTGGCGCGGCCAATGAGCGGACCTGTCAGCGCGTCCACCTCTTCGACGGTCAGGCCCTCCTCCACCATGGCGTGAAGGGTGAACTGGGTGGCCATGACCATGAGGCGGTTGGCGATGAAATTGGGCGCGTCCTGAGCGAAAACCACGCCCTTGCCGAGGACGTTCTCGCCGAAGGCGGCCATGTACGTAAGCGCCTCGGTCTTCGTGGCCGGACCGGGGATCAGCTCCAATAGCTTCAGGTAGCGGGGCGGATTAAAGAAGTGCGTTCCCATGAAGTGGGCGGCGAAGTCGGCCTCGAGGCTTTCCGCAAGTTCGCGGATGGGGACGCCGCTGGTGTTCGTGCTGACGACAGCGCCCGGCCGCCGGTGCGCCGCGACCCGCTCAAGGAGGGCCCGTTTTACGGCCTTGTCCTCCACGACGGCCTCGATGATCCAATCGCAGTCCGCCAAGGCGGGGAGATGGTCGTCGAAGTTTCCGGGCGTGATACGCCGGGCATAGTGGGGCAGATAGAGGGCCGGCGGCGTGGCGCGCGCCAGCGCCGCCTTCGCGCTTTCGGCGAGGGCGTTCCGGGAATTGGAATCCGCCGCCCCCGCCGAGTCCGGAGGAACCCGGTCCAACAGCAGGCACGGTATGCCACAATTGGCCAAGTGCGCCGCGATGGCCGCGCCCATGACGCCGGCGCCGAGCACGGCGGCGCGGTTGATTTCCTTCATGGCGGCTCCCGTTTCCTCCCCCTGGGCGGCCCCCGAAATTCACAGCAGCCCCGCTCCAAAAAGCGGCGGATCCGGGACTTTGGCGCGCGCGGGCTATCCTAGCGCGGCGCGAGGGACCCGTCAAGCACGCCATGCCGCCCGCGTGGCGCGTTCAACCGGCGATCCGGCGCATTGCCGGGGCTGGCGGGCTTTGGTAGACTCCGCCCGCCACCAAAGACAAGGAGACCCGGCAGCGAATATGGCTATCGAAGTGAAAGGCTCGCCCAACCCGACGCGCATCTGCCTGGGAACGGCCCGTTTCGGGTCCGGCATTCCGGAAGATCAGGCGGTGGCCGTCTTGGACGCCTACACGGCGGCGGGCGGAAACTTCCTGGACACGGCCCACATCTACGCCGCCTGGGAGCACGGCGGCTGGGGCGCGAGCGAGCGGCTCCTCGGCGCTTGGATGGCGGCGCGGCGCAACCGGGACCGGCTGTTCCTGGCGACAAAAGGCGGCCATCCGCCCTTGGACGATTGGGACCGGGATTGGCCTGGATTCGCCGGATTGCAGCGGGAATTGGGGGAAAGCTTGGAACGGTTGGGGGTGGATTGGGTCGATTTCTACTGGCTTCACCGGGACGATCCCCGGCAGCCCGTGGGCGCGGTCATCGACAGCGTGGCGCAACTCATGGAGGACGGGGGCCGGATTCGCGCCTATGGCCTGTCCAATTGGAGCCCCCGCCGCATCGCCGAAGCCATGGAGCACGCGGCGAAATGGGGTCTGCCCGCGCCGGCGGTGAGTCAGCCGGGCTGGGCGCTGGCGGATTGGGCGCTCCAGGAGCCCCCCTTTCCCGGCATGCGCTATTTCGGCGAGGAAGACCGGCGTTGGCATATGAAGACACAGACGCCCGCCGTCGCGTACAGCGCTCAAGCCAAAGGCTATTTCGGCGCGGAAAACGCCGCCTGGGCCCGGGCCGGGTTTGCGGGACCGCCGCCCCGGGGCCGGGAATACGACAGCCCGGAAAACCGCAGCCGCCTGACCCGCGCGGCGGCCCTTGCGGAGAAGAAAGGGAGCTCCGCCAATCAGATCGCCCTGGCCTGGCTTCTCGCCCAACCCTTTCCGGTCTACGCCCTCGTCACCACCTCACAGTCCGGCCGCATGCCCGAACTCATGGCCGCGCGGAACATAGGCCTATCCGAATCCGAACGGGACTTCCTCGCCCCGTGACGCGGGGCCCGCTTCGCCTCAGCGGGGCCCGTCCTCGTCGCGCCGTTGACTGAAGAGGGCGGCCAGGTTCTCCCTTTTCTGCGAGCGGGCCAATTGCTGCATCTCGTCAATGGACGACGGACGTTGCAGCACCTTGAGGTCGTGCTCTTCCTTCTTCTTCGCCTTCTCGATCATCAATTGGAACTGTTTGATCCCCCGCAAGACATCCCGGCGGGTGATAACGCCCACCAGTTCCTCGCCATCGATAACGGGAAGGGAGGCGAAATTGCAGTTGAGGAACCGGTGAGCCGCCGCGAACAGGTCCATATTTGGCTCAATGCGCTCCCGGATCTCCGACATGTAGTCCCGGACCTTGCCGCCGACCATGGCGTCCCAGGTGTCATTCGTCAATACGCGAAGGCAATCCTTCTCACTCAGGATGCCGACGAGCTTTCCCGCGTTATCAAGCACGGGCGCGCCCGGGGTCCTGCGCGCGAGAAGCATGTCGAGCGCGTCGAAAATCCCCTGATCCGCCGTAACGGTGTACAGCACCGTCGACATGCAGTCCTTGGCTTGCGGGACGGTGTAGATCATTGTCGTCTTCCTCCTTGGCCTCCCCGAGAGGCGCCCGATGACAAAGGCTGGCCAACATCCTTGTTAGGCCGGCTGGCTGCGAGCCGGACCGGCTTCCCTCCTTACGCCGCGCGGGGACGCCTGTACGTATGGCGCAGGGCAGCAGCGCTGTCCCCCCGCTACATATATGAAACACCCCTATCTTCCCTCGCCATTCCCGTCCGCCGTGGAACGCCGCCAGCCTCTGACGGGGCGTCCCGCCACGTTCTGGCCACCCCGCGAGCAAGCCGCTGAAAGCGCGGGCCGCGTAACGCGCGATGACGCAAGGACTTACGGCGAATATGCGGCATTGGCGCAAAACTTGCTCCCACACCCGGAATCGCTTACGCCACAACCGAGGGAACTCCCCGCATCATACACGAGGTCAAATCATGACGGAACGCGCTCCTTGGCTACAACGGGTTTTGGACATCGTATGGCGCTTGGGCGCCCGGGCGGGGACCTTGGCGGTGGTCCTCGCCGCGTTCGCCCTGGGGATGCTCTTGGCCAACGGCGGGGGACCTCCAGCCCACGACCATGACGCCGCGGCGCCCGCGGCGGAGGAAGAGGCCGAGCAGTGGTACACCTGCTCCATGCACCCCGACGTGCGGATGCCGAATCCCGACGATCTCTGCCCCATTTGTAACATGTCCCTGATCCCCGTGGGGGATTTGGACGACGATGACGACGCCGACCCGGATCTGCCCCGGCTGCGGGTGAGCCCGCGCGCAGCCGCCCTTATGCAGGTCGAGACGATGCCCGCGATCCGCCGCCACGCCGAGAAAGATCTGCGCCTGTTTGGCCGGGTGGACTACGACGAAACGCGGACCCATGAGATCTCGCTGCTTACCGCGGGCCGGGTGGAGCGGCTTTTCCTCAACTATGTCAACATGCCCGTGCCCGGCGGGGCCCGCGTCGCCGAAGTCTACAGCCCGGAAGTGCTGGCGGCGGCCGAGGAACTGCTGGTCGCGCAACGGACGGACGACCGCCGCGCCGGCGGGACCATGACGCAATCGGCCCGGCGCAAGCTGGAGCTGCTCGGCGTGCCCTCGCCGCAAGTGGACGCCATCCTCGAATCCGGCGAGATCCCCCGGACTTTCACCCTTTACACGCCCCGGAGTGGCGTCCTCACGGAACTCAAGGGCTACGAGGGCAATTGGCTGAACCAGGGCGACACCATCGCCACGATATCCGACACGTCCCGCCTGTGGGTCCATTTGGAAGCCTACGAAGAAGATCTCCAGTGGATCCGCTACGGCCAGGAAATCGAGTTTACGACGGCTGCGCACCCCGGGGAGGTGTTCGAGGGCCGGGTCTCCTACATCGAGCCCGTGGTCACCGCCGGCACGCGGACCGTGCGCGTCCGCGCCACGGTCGACAATCCGGACGGCCGCCTCAAGCCGGACATGTTCGTGCGCGGAATCGTGCATTCGGCCCTCGCCACGGGGGGGCGGGTCATCAATCCAGCATTGGAAGGCAAGTGGATCTCCCCCGTGCACCCCGAAATCGTCAAGGACGGGCCGGGCGTCTGTGACATCTGTGGAACCGAACTCGTGCAGGCGCCGGATCTCGGCTACGCGACGGCGGGGCTGGACGACGCGGACCACCCCCTGCTGATCCCCGCCTCCGCGCCGCTGCACACAGGGAAACGCGCGGTGGTGTACGTGAAGATACCCGGGGAGGACCGCCCCACCTTCGAAGGACGCACCGTCGTCCTTGGCCCCCGCGCGGGGGGCTACTACGAGGTCAAGGAAGGCGTGGAGGAAGGGGATCTCGTGGTCACCCACGGCAACTTCCGCATCGACAGCGAACTCCAGATCCGGGGCCGGCCCAGCATGATGGCCCGGCCCGTGGAGGAAGAAGAGGAAGAGCCGGCCATTGTCCTCGAAGTCACGGAGGAGGTTGACCCGGCGGTGTCCGATCACATTGGCGCGGTGGTGGAGGCCTATGTGGAAACCGCCACGGCCTTGTCCCTCGACGATTTCAACGGCGCGCTGGAAACGCTCGACGGCGTGCACGCCGCCCTCGACGCAGTGGACGCGGATCCGCTGGAAGGCGACGCCGCGGCGGCCTGGGAACAAGCGGAAAGCGAACTGCGCCGGGCCCTTGACGCTATGACCGAGGCGGCGGACCTGGATGGCGCGCGGGTCCACTTCGAACCGCTCTCCGATTGGCTCGCCGCGGTGGTGGACGCCTTTGGCGCCGGCGCCGCGGAACCCGTTTACCTCATCCACTGCCCCATGGCCTTCGACAACCGGGGCGCGGATTGGCTCCATCTCACCGAGGAAGTGGCCAATCCCTACTTCGGCTCGGAGATGTACCGTTGCGGCGACGTCGTGCGGCGCCTCGGCGACGAGGAGCCTGCCCCGCCGCCGGACGACTTGGACGTCCCTGGCGAATTCGCGGACCAAGTCGCCGCGCTGTGGGACGCGTACCTTATGACGAGCCGCGCCTTGGCCAACGACGATCCGGACGAAGCGGCCGCCAACGCGGGAGCTATCGTGGACGCCGTCGCGGATGTGGACGCGGACCTGCTGGACGAGCAAGGCCAGGAAGTGTGGGGCGCGGAACACGGCGCCCTGTACGAAGCGGCCGAAGCGATGGCGGACCGCGCGGACATCGAAGCGATGCGCGAGGCCTTCGAACCTCTGTCCACGGCGATGCGCCGGATCCTCTTGGCCTTCCACGGCGGCGCCATCGGTCCCGTCTACGTCGTCCATTGCCCCATGGCCTTCGACGACGAGGGGGCGGACTGGCTGGATGACCGGGACGAAGTCCACAACCCCTATTTCGGCGACATGATGTATAGCTGCGGCGAGGTTACGGACACCCTCCTGGAGGCGCCCGGCGACGCTGTGGACGCGGAAATCCCCGCTGGAGCCGGCGAGGCGCTCGCGCCCGCCTGGGAGGCTTACCGGACCGCGAGCCAGGCCCTGGCTGACGATGACGAATCCGGGGCGCGCGGCGCGGGGGACGCCCTGGCGTCCGCGCTGGACGCCATCGACCCGCCCGAATTGCCCGAAGACGCCGCGGCGGACTGGACCGCCGGCCTCGGCGCCATGACCGAAGCGGCGGAAGCCTTCCGGGAAGCCGGCGGCATGGACGGATTGCGGGAAGCTTTCGAGCCCTTGAGCACGGCCGCCGCAACGCTGCTCGGCCAGTTCCACGGAGGTGAGCTAGGACCCATCTATGTCATCCACTGCCCCATGGCCTTCGACGACGAAGGGGCGGACTGGCTGGACAACCGGGACGAAGTTCACAACCCCTACTTCGGCGAAACGATGTACAGCTGCGGCTATGTGTCCGAAACGCTGAGCGCGGGGTGAACGGTCTCGTTGATTTCATATACACGGAAAGCGGGAACGCAACGCAATGGAAAGGGAGAACAAACATGAACAAGTTTATCGGCGCGATGGCGGCCGCGGCTGTGAGCGGCGTGGTGTTGATGGGCTGTGGACCTGCGGCGGAAGACGCGGCCGCGCCGGAGGAATTCGCCGCGGACGTGGCGGCCGTCTGGGAAGCCTACCTCGCCACCGTGCAGGCCTTGGCCGATGACGACGAGACGGCGGCTCGCGAGACCGCCGGGGAGATGCAACAGGCCCTGGCCAGCGCGGATCCCGAAGCTTTGGACGACACCAGCGCCGCGGTCTGGGAACAAGAACACGAGGCCCTCGGCGCTAGTCTCGACCGGTTCCTGGATGGCGAGGACATCGAAGCGGTTCGCGCCCAGCTCGAGGACGTGTCCGCGCACATGCGGGAGATCGTTACGGCGTTTCATGGAGGCGTGATCGGGCCCGTCTACGTCGTCCACTGTCCCATGGCCTTCGACGACCAAGGGGCGGACTGGTTGGACGAGCGCGACGAGGTCCACAACCCCTACTTTGGCGAGATGATGTATAGCTGCGGCTCGGTGACAGAGACGCTGATCGAGGGCTAACCGGACCGGCGCGCCGGCCCATCCACACGCCACAAAGCACACGGAAGCATGGTGAACCAGTCATGAATGGCGCAAACTCTCATACACCCAACGAGCGCGAGTCCGTTCTCGGCGCTGTCAGCCGCTTCTGCCTGGAGCAGAAACTGGTCACCGCGCTGGCTGTCTTCCTCCTGGCGGGATGGGGCATCGCCGTGGCGCCCTTCGATTGGGACATCGATTGGCTGCCTCGGAATCCCGTGCCCGTGGACGCGATTCCCAACCTCGGCGAGAACCAGCAAATCGTCTTCACCGAATGGCCCGGCCGCTCGCCCCAGGATGTGGAAGACCAGGTCACCTATCCCCTTACCGTGGCGCTTATGGGCGTGCCGGGCGTACACGAAGTGCGCAGCACTTCTATGTTCGGCTTCTCCTCCATCTTCGTGATCTTCGAGGAGGACATCGAGTTCTATTGGTCCCGCGCGCGCATCATCGAAAAGCTGGACAGCTTGCCCGCCGGCTCGCTTCCGGCGGACGCGGAGCCGGGCCTGGGCCCCGACGCCACGGCCCTCGGCCAAATCTACTGGTACACCCTGGAGGGCCGGGACCCCGACGGCAATCCGGCGGGAGGATGGGATCTCCACGAACTACGGAGCGTGCAAGACTGGTATGTCCGCTACGGCCTATTGTCGGCCCGCGGCATCAGCGAGGTGGCCTCCGTGGGCGGCTTCGTCCAGGAGTACCAAGTGGACGTGAACCCCGACGCCATGCGCGCCCACGGCGTCACCATCGGCCAGGTATTCGACGCCGTCCGCAAAAGCAATCTCGACGTCGGCGCCCGCACCACCGAAATCAATCGGGTCGA
>SLHB01000257.1 GCA_007136375.1 Candidatus Hydrogenedentota bacterium | reverse complement strand
TCGGGATCGTCGGCGAACCCCTTGGCCGGGGCCGCGCCAGCGGCGCCGGCGGGGTGGGACGAAGGACTGGAAGTGATAGAGGCCGGGCGGGACGAAGCAGACAGAGGCCCGGCGTGGGATGACGAGAGACACGGACTGTCCGAGGACCACGCCAGCTTGCCGTTTCCCCTAAGCTTAGCGGCCGCCGAGGCCTTGTTGGAAGAGCTGCATCGGCAGATCCCTGGCGGCGCGACGGGGAAGGGCCGGGACGATCCCCGGGAAATCGGAACGCCCGGCGCGAGGCCCTGATTTAGGACCGCCCGCCGGGCGTGAAACTGAGAAAGACTCCCTTGGATGCGCCGCGCCTACTTGGCCGCCTTGCGCACTGTGCGTTTCGCTGGCGTGTCCGCCTTATCGACGTCCACGAGGCTGAACAGCATCTCCGCTTCCGCCGCGACAGACCCATCCACTCGCGCCACGGCCCGCACCTTGCAGGCGTTTCGCCGCAACTGGATCATCTCGGCGTCCACGACGATTTGATCGCCCGGGACCACGGCGCGCCGGAACTTTGCCTTGTCGATACCCAGGAAATAGGCGACCTTCCCCGGTTCTTGGGTTTCGCTTCCCTCGCCAAATACGAGCACCGAACTGACCTGGGCCATCACCTCAATGATCAGCACGCCCGGCATCACCGGCATTTTCGGCCAATGCCCTTGGAAAAAGGGCTCGTTGACCGTGACGTTCTTGATGCCTGTGGCGTGCTTGTGAGGTTCGAAAGCGATGATCCGATCCACGAGGAGGAAGGGGAAGCGGTGCGGCAGCACCTTCATGATCATGTTGACGTCGAGGGCGGGTGGAACGGGGGCTGCTTGCTTTTCGCCTGCCTCGCCGCGACCGTTCAGCAGTTCCTTCTTGATCTGCTGGGAGAACCGGACATGCATGGCGTGGCCTGACTTCACCCCAATGACATGGCCCTTTATGGGACGGCCCAAAAGGTACATATCGCCGAGGAGGTCCAAGACCTTGTGGCGTACGCATTCATCGGGATAGCGCAGATCGTCGTTCAAAATGCCATCGTCGCTGATGACAACGGCGTTCTCGAGACTCCCGCCCTTGATGAGGCCCTGATCCTGCAACATGCGGACGTCCCGCAGGAAGCAAAAGGTCCGGGCGGACGCGATTTCCTTCTCGAAAGATTCCGGCGTGATGACGAAGGACGCGTATTGCGTGCCCACGGCCGAATGATCGTAGGCGATGGTCATGGTGATGCGCAGCTCGTCGGAAGGGAGAATGCTGAGGGTGACGTCATTGTTGCGGTAGAACACCGGTTCTTCGACGGTGATGTACTTCCGCTCGGCGTCTTGCTCCTCCACGCCGGCTTCCTTCAATGTCGCCATGAAGGACCGGGCGCTCCCGTCACCGACGGGGATCTCATTGGCGTCCACCTCGATATCGACGTTGTCGATGCCCAGGCCCGCGATGGCCGCAAGCACGTGCTCCACGGTATGGACCTTCACGCCATCCACGCCAATCGTCGTACCCCGCGAAACGTCCACCACGTGATCGATATCCGCCTTGATGGCCGGGCGTTCCGGGAGGTCCACGCGATAAAAAACGACGCCGTTGTCCGGCGGCGCGGGCTTGAAGGTGATCGTCGTGAGGTTGCCCGTGTGCAGGCCAATACCGGAGAAGGTGGATTCCTTAGCTATTGTCTTCTGTTTTTCCATCTAGGCCTTTTTCCAATGCTTCAAGGCGCTGCTCCAAGTCCCTGAGCTGCCGCAGGGCGTCGGGCACGCGCCGGATGCCCGCCTTGAGTCGCCGTTCGGTGTTGTGGTCCGTGGCGGGAAAGCCCGATACGGTCTTGCCCGGCGGGATGGATTTCGTGACGCCGGCCAGAGCTCCGATGGTTACGTGATCGCCCACCTCCACGTGGCCGGTGACGCCGGCGCCCGCCGCGACTGTCACAAAGTCGCCCAAAATGGCGCTGCCCGCGATGCCCGCGTTGCCGGAGATGAGACAGTGTTCGCCTATCTGCGCATTATGGCCAATCTGGACCAAATTGTCTATTTTCGTGCCCGAGCCAATGACGGTCTTGCCGAACGTAGCCCGGTCAATGGCGGAGTTCGCGCCGATCTCGACGTTGTCGCCGATGACAACCCTGCCGCATTGCGGGATCTTCTTGTGTCCACTTGCGTCGGACGTAAAGCCGAAACCATCGCTGCCAATCACGGCGCCGGGGTGGATGATGCAGTCTTCGCCGATGAGCACGTCTTCGCGGATGCTTACGTTCGCGTATACGAGGGTCTTGGCGCCGATGCGGGAGTTTCGGCCGACGTAGGTCCCCGCGTAAAGGACGACGCCGTCGCCGATCTCCGCGCCGTCGGCGATCACCACATGGGCGTCGACGCCCACGCCCCGGCCAAGGACGGCGTCCTTGCCAATGACGGCCGTGGGGTGGACGCCTTCCGGGTGGTGCATCGTGGGCGGACGAAAGCTTTGCAGGACGGTGGCGAACGCCGCGTAGGGGTTGGCGACCTGGATGAGCGGCAACGGTTTACCGCAGCGCTCAATATCTCGCGGCACCAACACCGCCGCCGCTTTTGTTTCCTCAATGAAGGGGCGATAGCGGTCGTCGGCGACGAAGGTCAGATCGCCCGGCGTGGCCTGGCGAATGCCATTGAGCCCGGTTATTTTAACGGTGCTATCGCCAATAACCCGCCCGCCGACGAGTTCCGCGATTTGCCGCACGGATGTATTCATGGCTAGGTCTTCCTCAGCGCCGCGGCCGGACCGGAAGCGGCGGAGCGTACACGCTAGCTGCCGCTGTACTGGCTGTTCAGGCGGTCAATGACTTGCCCGGTCATGTTGAGGGTCGAGCTGAAATAGAGCACGCCCGACGGGAGGTTCGCGTCGCCCTCCATAATCAGGTGATAATTGTTCTCGACGCCCAACTCTTGGATCACTTCATCAATGTCATTGCGGATGGAAGTGATGAGACGGTCGGCCCGGCGCTCCAATTGGCGTTGCCATTCGTCCCGCTGGTTGCGGACGTTCATCATATCCCGCTCAAGCTCGTCTTGGAGTTGCAAGCGCTGATCGCTGTTCAAGTTGGTCTGGTTTTGTTGAAGTTGGCTCCGCTTTTGGTCAAGTTCGTCAATCATGGACGCGATCTGCTGTTCCCGTTGGTTCACTTCCGCGTCGAGACGCGCCATCTCGTCGACTTGACGTTGATAGGCGTCGTACACGGCTTTGCGGTCGACCACGCCGATGCGATATTGGCCCGCGGCGCCGTTGTCCGCGAAGCCGGCGCCCACATAGGACAGCAGAAAAGCGAGGACGAGAGTTGTCGTTAACAGAGCGAAATGGTTGCGAAGTCTCACGATAGAGGCCCTCTTTTGGGTTTGAGCGTGCGCATTGCCGCGTTGCGGTTCTATCTTGTGGCGGCGCCCGGCGCCTGGTCATGCACTTCGAGGCGCTGTCCTTGTCTCAGCGCACCACCACGCCAGTATACCAACGCGTCCGAAAGGCCTTCAAGCCGTTTTGCCGGTCCGTCTGTTAGACGGCGCGCGTGTTATATATTCTAACAGAAGGGGCGCCTACAAGAAAAGGGGTTGTGGGATAGCCACAACCCCTACATAAAGTGTTATTGAGTCGCTCCGGCGATGGCCCGCCGTCCGTCCTATCCGCCTAGAAGCTCAGGCCCGTCTGGAAGTGCAATCGCCCGGAAGAGCTCTGGAATCGGTCTGGATTGATAGGCATGGCGTAGTCAAGGCGCACGGGGCCGAGCCGGGGCACATCCACGCCGAAGCCAATGCCCGCGCTGAAACGCATGCCGCCGAAATCGAAATCACTCGCGTCTTCCCAAACGCCGCCCCCGTCGGCGAAGGCGTACAACCGGAACTGATCCGTCATGCGATACTTCACCTCGGCGTTGTTTACCAGGCGGACGTTGCCGCCGACGATGTCGTGCTCGCCGAAGAAGATGAACCGGCGCTCCCGCGGCCCGATGGCGCGGTTGCGGTAGCCTCGGACCGTGGTGGTCCCGCCGGCGTAAAAGCGGTCGGAAAGAGGGACAAAATCCGAGGATCCGTACTCGGTAACCCAGCCTTCCCGGGTGCGGAAAGAGAAAACGAATTGGTCGCGCTCGCCCACGGCGGTATACCAGGTGGAGTCATGTTGGAGCTTGAGGAAGTGGTTGTCGCCGCCCAACCCCGCGATTTCCGCAGCGAGGTCGTGCCGGGAGCCCTGGGACGGATCGTGTTCCCTATCCACGGTGTTCCGGCTGATGCCCCACGTGTTGCTGATAGTGGTGCTGCCCCCGCGTTGCAGCCGGAGCTGTCGCGCGGTGAAGAAGGGCAGGTCGGAAATGCGAACCCGGCTGTAACGGAGGGAGGTGTGGGCGTTGACGTAAGGAGAGAGGGCCTTGCCCAGCCGGATCTGTGCGCCGGTAGTATCTTCCCGAAACCGTATCCCGCCGCGATGACGCACGGACTCGTCAAAGACGTCCACGCCAAAAGCGAGTGGATAGCCGCCGATGTGCGGATCGGTGAAACTAACGGTGTACTCCGATCGCCGCTGGCCAATGTTGATGCGGGCGGCGAATTGCTGCCCCGCTCCCGTAAAGTTGTCCCAGTTTGTAATGTCGAAGTTGCGGAGCCGCAGGTTCGTGAAGCCGCCGATGCCGTCCTCCGGGCTAAAGCCCATGCCGAAGCCGAATTCGCCGGTGTTGGCCTCCTCCACGTCCAGGAGGAGGTTCATGAAGCGGGGATCGTCTTCCACCGGTTCAATGTTGAAGCGGACCGCATCAAAATAGTCGGTGTTATCCAGGGCGCGCTGACTCATGCGTACGGCGCTTCCGTCGAAACGGTCGCCCGGGAGCACCATGAGATGCCGCCGAATGACTTCGTCACGGGTGACTTCATTGCCCGTGATCCGGATTTCGCGGACGTACCGAAGGTCGCCCTCGTGGACGTGGTGCACGACGTTCGTCGTGTGGCGCTCCTGGTCCAGCGTGACTTCGGGCGTCACAACGGCTTCTACGTAGCCGCTGTCGGAGTAGCCTTCCTGAACCAGATCGGCGTCGGCCTGAATCTGGCCCCGATTGTGGATGGAGCCTTCCTGGACGGCGATGATGCCCCGCACTTCTTCGTCGGCGTAGACAATGTTATTGGCGATGTCCAGGGTCTCGACCTGGTACTGCGGCCCTTCTTCGATGAATACAGTGATGTAAAGGTTCCGCCCGTCCTCGGAGTACTGCAAGTCCACCCCGGGAATCTCGGCTTCGAGATGACCCACGTCGCCGTAGGCCTCAATGATGTTTTCGAGATCGAACTCAAACTGGTCTTCGTCGTACCGGCCGCCGAGGAACCACCACGCCCGGCGGGTGTCCATGATTCCCCGCAGATCCCGGCTTGACAGGGTTTCGTTCCCTTGGAAGTCGATGCTGCGTATGCGGGCGCGGGCGCCTTCGTCGATGACGTACGTCACGGCGATCTCGGCGGGACCCACTTCCTCCACAATGATTTCTACCGTGGCCGCGGGAAGGCCTCGCTCCTCATAAAGACCCAGGACGTTGAGGCGTTCTTCCTCGTATTCTTCCGGGTTAAAGGTCTGGCCTTCACTCCAGCTCAAGGTCTCGCGCACCACCGCCGGCCGGATTTGGTCGGCGCCGATGATTTGGATGTCGCGGATGACCCGGCGCTCTTCGCAGATGTAGGTGATCACAACCTCATCCTGCACCGGCTCCGCCTCAACACGGATGGTGGCGAAATAGCCAAGGCCATGAAGCCGGCGAAGATCGCGGGCCGTGGCGCGGGGGTTATAGGGCTCGCCCGGCTGCACTTCCAACTGCCCGCGGACCAACTGTGGGCTGACCCGCTGGAGCCCTTCGATGTTCACCTCGCGAACAACACGCCCCGCATAGTCCTGGGCCGTGGCCGGGACCATGGGGGCGCAGAGCAGGATTAAGAATGTCCAACCGAGTATGCTGTTCCTCAAGTGGTCACACCTTCCGCCGCGGGTACGTTGGGCACGAACGCCAACTTGTCTTCCCCTTCGACAGGCTGGCATGTCAATTGAGCGCCGGGTTCGAATTCGCCTTTCAGCAACAGTTCCGACAGGGGATCCTCCACGAACTGCTGAACCGCCCGCCGCAATGGCCGGGCGCCATACTGCTCGTCCGCGCCTTTCGCGGCCAGAAACGTCTTGGCCTCTGGGCTGATGGCGAGGTGGACCCCCTTCTCCGCCGCACGTTCTATCACTTCGGCCGTCTGAATATCAACAATCTCCATGAGCTGCGTTTCTGTCAGACGGTGGAAGACCACAATCTCGTCCACGCGGTTGAGGAACTCCGGATTGAAGACCTTCTTGACTTCGTCCATCACCCGGTCCCGCATCTCGCGGTACTGGTCCTCGGCGCTATCCTTCTGGAAGCCCACCGTGCTGTGCTTGCCAATGCGGCGGGCGCCCACGTTGCTCGTCATCACGATGACCGTGTTCCGGAAGTCCACTTTCCGGCCCGTCGCGTCGGTCATGTGACCGTCTTCGAGAACTTGCAGCAGAATGTTGAACACGTCCGGGTGCGCCTTCTCGATCTCGTCGAAAAGCACGACGGAGTAGGGCCGGCGGCGGACCTGTTCGGTGAGTTGCCCGCCCTCGTTGTAGCCAACGTATCCCGGAGGCGCCCCCGCCAGGCGGGACACCGCGAACTTCTCCATGTATTCGGACATGTCGATAGTGATGAGGGCGTCCTCGTTGCCGAACAGGAAGGAAGCCAGCGTCTTGGCCAGCAGGGTCTTGCCCACGCCGGTCGGGCCCAGGAAGAGGAATGAGCCCACCGGCCGCTTGCCGCTCTTCAGCCCCGCCCGCGACCGCTGGATCGCCCGGGTCACGGCGTCGATGGCGTCTTCCTGGCCGACGACGGATGTGTGAAGCTCGTCCCGCATCCGGAGGAGCCGCTCGGATTCGTTCTCCTCCAGCTTCGTCAGGGGCACGCCCGTCCACTTAGAGACGATAAAGGCGATGTCTTCCTCGTTCACCACGGTCTCGGCGGAATCCCGGCGCCGCTCCCACTCGCGCTTGCTCTCCTCCAGCTTCGCGATGAGCATGCGCTCCCGGTCCCGCAGGCTCGCCGCCCGCTCGTATTCCTGGCTGCGGATGGCGCTTTCCTTCTCCTGGGTGACCTGTTCGATCTCGGCCTCGATGTCCTTGAGCTCAGGAGGCCGCGTGGTGATCTTCAGGCGGGCGCGGCTGCCCGCTTCGTCGATGACGTCCACCGCCTTGTCCGGCAGGAACCGGTCCGTGATGTACTGGTGGGAAAGTTGGGCCGCCGCCGCGATGGCTTCGTCGGAAAATTTGACCCGGTGATGGGCCTCGTATTTGTCTTGCAGCCCCATGATGATTTGAACGGTCTGCTCCACGTTGGGCGCGTCCACGAGGATGGTCTGGAACCGCCGCGCCAGGGCCGCGTCCTTCTCGATGTGCTTGCGGTACTCGTCCATCGTCGTGGCGCCGATGCACTGCAGTTCGCCCCGGGCGAGGGAAGGTTTGAGCATGTTCGCCGCGTCCACGGCGCCTTCCGCCGCGCCCGCGCCCACGATGGTGTGGAGCTCGTCGATGAACAGGATGATGTTGTCCGCGCGGCGGATCTCTTTCATGACCGACTTGAGCCGTTCCTCGAATTGGCCACGGTACTTCGTGCCGGCGACCACGCCCGCGAGGTCCAAAGTGAGCACCCGCTTGTTGAGCAAGAGGTCTGGAACGCTGCCGTTGACAACGGCCTGGGCCAGCCCCTCCACGATGGCGGTCTTGCCCACGCCCGCCTCGCCAATCAGCACGGGGTTGTTTTTGGTCCGGCGGCTGAGGATCTGGATGACCCGCTCAATCTCGTCTTCCCGGCCGATGACCGGATCCAGCTTGCCTTCTTGCGCCAAGGCCGTGAGGTCCCGGCCGAAGGTGTCTAGAGCGGGCGTTTGCGACTTCTTGCCGCCGCCGCTCGCTTGAGGGCTGCCGCCGCCGCTTCCACTGGGCTTGCCCTGGTCGCCGAGGAGCCGGATGATTTCCGTCTGCACCCGGTCCAAGTCGATCTTCATGTCCTGAAGCACCTTCGCCGCGATGCCCTCGCCTTCCTTCACCAGGCCCAGGA
>SLHB01000462.1 GCA_007136375.1 Candidatus Hydrogenedentota bacterium | reverse complement strand
TCCGCCGTGCGCTCCTGTCCGTTCGCCCGCACGTCCGCCCGCAGGCTCGCCCGTTCGGGCAGCGGGGCGTCAAAGGCGGGAAGCGGCAACGCCGCGGCGTCGTCCACGGCGAGGCGAAGCTCGCCTTCCAGGCTGAGCGCTTCCCGCAGGGCGGTTCCGGCGAATACCGCTTCCGCCCCGGGTCCGCGGACTTCCAAGCCGGTGATGGTGAAGGCGTCAAGATCCGCCGATGTGGCGGCGGCCCGCAGATCGATGTCCACGGGCGCCGCGCCGTCCCAGGGCGGCGTGAATCCGGTGGCGACGGCCGCCAGGGTGGCCTCCATTCCCGGGAAACCGTCTTCCCAAGCGTCCGCAAGCACGGCGCGCGCCGCGGCTGTGGCGCTGGGCAGCGCGATGTCCCCGAAGAGAAGGCCCTCGGCGGCGGCTTCCAGGTCTAGGGACAGGGCGCCGCGCAGGTCCGCCGCGACGGCCTCCAGGGAGACGCCCGCCACGGAGGCGTCTCCCGCCGTGAAGTCCGTGGCCGTGATCCGCGCCGACGCCGTGTCGCCCATCAATGCTTCTGTCTCGGCCTCCGCTGTGATGGCGCCGAAGCGGAGTTCGTTGACGGCCAAGCTGTCCACGGTGGCCTGAATCCAGGCCGAAGGGTCCCGTAACGGTCCCTCCACGCTCCAGTGCGCGAGGGCCGATCCGGCGAGTTCTATTCCGGCCGCGCCGTTCAGGCGGCTGAGGTCGCCATGACGGACGTCCCCGGAAAATGTCAGCGTGTCCGCTTCCAGGTCGATATGGCCTTGGCCCGTGACGCCGCCGCCCGCCGCCGCAAGCGACAGGGCGGAGAGCTCCACCGTTTCCCCGGGCAATATGGCTGCCGAAGCCTGCAAATGCGCCCGATCCGCCAGCAACTCCCGCAGGTTTTCCGGAAGCCGGTCCGGGTTGACCGCCGCGTGGATGTCCGTGTCGATCCGGACGCGATCCTCAAGGGCCAGGGTAATCGCGCCGCCAGCCTCGCCAAGATCCGCGGTGGATACGGAGAACTCCGCTTCGAGGCCTTGGAGAGGGCCCAGGGCGCGTATGTGGAATTGGGGCGTCTCCGGACCGTACCGGATGAGGTGGGCGATGAGGCCATCCGGAGCCATGTCCAGGAGCGAGACGTCCGCTTCCAGGACGGCGGGCCTGCCGTGGATTCCTGCGACGGCGCGCACCGCTTCGGCCGGGCCGTCGGTCCGCGTAACGGTCAATTCCGCGAGAAACCCCGAGCCTTGCCCGGGCGGCGCCGCGTGGCCCTCGACGCTGTAGACGGCGCGGTGGCCAAAGAGGGCCTCGCCCAGTATGACTTCCGGCGCGCGCAGCTCGTCGACGCGGATGTTGGGGAGGCTGGGCAGTTCGGGATGGTCCATGGGCTCGGAGGGCGGCGGCGGATCTTCCTCGGGCAAGCGGATCCAGTCGACCGTGTCCGCGGCCACGCTGTGGGCGTGGATTTGGCCCCGGATGAGGGCGCGGCCCGACACGCGCGCGTCGACGCCGAGGATCCGCATCCAGTCGTTGTCTTCGTCGCGGAGGTAAACGGCGTCCGCCGTAATGTGGAAGGGAAGGCGTCCGCCGAGGTTCTCGACCTGGATCTTGACCTTGGGGCTGAGGTCGAGGCGCGCGTTGAGCTGCCGCTGCACAACGCCGGCGAAATGCGGGGTCTGCACATACACGTAGAGAGCCGCGAGGACGCCCGCTAGCGTCACGGCAAGGCCGATGGCTGTTACAAAGAAGACCCGCCACGTACAAAGAGCGCGGAGCCGTTGCAGGAAACGTTTCATCGAAGGATATGCCTCGTCGTCAAAAAGGGGACGGCGCGCGGAGCGCGGCCATGGAGCCTTGGCGCCGCGTGTCCCCCTGTGCTCGTTTTAGATGCAACGGCGCCGCGCGTCCGAAAATTTCGTCTTTAGAAAGCGCGACAAGCCGTGGCCTAGCCGCTAGAAAGCGTGGCCAATGCTGATGTATATCTGGAAAGTGTCGTCGTCGGCCCGTTTGTTCAAGGGAAACGCCACATCTGCGCGGATGGGGCCGATGGGCGTGTGGTAGCGCAGGCCCAGGCCGGCGCCCCAGAACAGCTCGTCGTCGAAATCCGGATACTCGTCTTCCCAGACATTGCCGCCATCCACGAACAGGACCGCGCCGATATTCTCGCGGAACCGGAACCGGGCCTCGAAGGCTAGTTCCAGGAGGGAGCGTCCGCCGAGAGGCGTGTTGTCCTCGAAGCGGGGTCCCACCGATTGGTAGGCGTAACCCCGGATGGAGCCGCCGCCCCCCGCGTAGAAGCGCTCGTCCGCGGGGATCTCTTCCCGGTCGCTGCCGTACATGAACCCGTAATGCCCCCGGGCCGCCAAGATGATGGACGGCGAGTCGATCACTTGAAGGTAGTGGCTGTACGACGTGGAGCTTCTCAAAAAGCCCACGTCCGCGCCGTCGATGTCGTGGAACGCCGTCAGGCGCTGGTTCAGCCGGCCGCCCCGCGTGGGATCCAAGGGATCGTCCCGCCGGTCCCAGTCCAAATAGAGGGGCAAGGAGAGGAGGCCGTGCCGCCGGGTCACCCCCAACTGCTCCACTTCGCTCACCCGCGTGCGCACGCCGGCGCCGACGGTGAGGGTCTCCGTAAACCGCCGCTCCAGAAAGGCCGACGTCGTGACCGCTTGGCTCGTGTAGGCGTCGGGCCGGTCTTCGCTTGCTTCCAGCGCCAAGAGCAAGGACTGTTCGGGATGGAGGAAGGCCGGTTTATCGAACCGGCTCTCGAATCCATAGCGGATTTCCGAGATATTGAGACTCAGTTGAAGGCGCTCGCCCTGGCGGAACAAGTTCCGGTGCTCCCACGCGGTCCGCGCGCCCAACCCGTCGTCCGTGCGGTAGTTCAGCCCCAGGCGGATCGTGCGCGGCGGACGTTCGGTGGCTTCGACGGCGATGGGCGCCCGCCCGTCCTCCACGGGCCCGGCCAGCGTCACCCGGTTCACGGAGAACAAGCCCGTCTCGGTGAGGCGCCGCTGAAAGTCGTCTATCCGCGCGGCCGTGAAAGGGTCGCCCTCCTCCCAAGGCATGATGCGGCGAAGATAGCGCTCCCGAACCCGGTCCAAGCCTTCGAACTCCGTTGCGCCAAACACGGCGGATGGACCCGGGTTCACGATGTACGTCACCCGCATCTCGTGTTCGGCGTGGTCCACCACCACGCGCCGGTCCGCTATGGACGGCTGGGGGTGGCCTTGTGTCCGGAAGTAGCGCAGCAGCCGGCGCTCCGCATCCACCACGGGGCGGCTCAACGCGGGCTGGCCCAACTCGAGGCCGAGAACGGCGGGCCCCGGCAGGGAAAAATCCGGCTCCCCCGCGCCCTCCGCCAGACGCACATCGACGCTCCCCAGGACGAAGCGGGGTCCCTGCGTCACGGCGAAGATCACCCGGGCGGGCGTGGCGTCCGCGTCGACGCGGGGCTCCACCGAAGCGGCGTAGTAGCCCTCACTCCGGAGAACGGCCTGCATGGATTGGATGTCCCGCTGGGCGCGCCGCTCTAGCAGGGGTATGGTTGCGGGCGGGCGTTGCACAAGGCCGAAAGCGTCGGAGGCGTCCCGCAGCATCTGCAAGAGCCTCCCGTCTTCCACGCCCTGGATCAGCGGCTGGTAAGGGACGACAGCGGCCTGGGCCCGCGCGTCGGCGCCAGCGCCCAGGACGGCGAAGCCCGCCAGGAGCGCGGCCAAGAGGCTTGCGCGCCGGCTAAAGGGCCGAAGCGTAGCGCGTCTTTCGTTGGGGCGGGTCATCCGTATCCAGACGTCATGGCGTGGCAGTGATTGGAAGTGGCGTTTCGGGACTCAGGCGGCCGCGGCGTGGTCAGGCGGGGCTCGGCCCCCCCTTGGGGAGCCTTCCTGGGGCCGCATCGGCCATTCTGAAAGCCTACCATCCCGAGCGGCGGCTGTCCAGCCGCGCCCATGGACGGCCGGGCATTCTTCTGGAGCATATGGAAGGGGATCCAGCGTGTCCTTCCCCAAACGCCGGATAAGAACGCCGTTGGCGCAGGGGCAGCCTTTGAACAGCGCCTTCCGGGCGGTCTTGCATGCCGGCAAGATGCCGGGGATACGATTCCTGCTAGATTATCCGGCCGATTGAGGTCCTTCCCGTTTCTTTGCAGGATCAAGTATAAAACCTGTACAATTTGAGCGAATGGAACGCGAGAAGGAAGGACCAAGCCGTATGCAACGCGCCGAGATTCATCCCTGCCTTGAACTCAACAGTCTTCCACACATAAGCGAGCCCGCCTACGCCGCCGTGGAGGGAGACGAAGGGATTCTCGGCAATGGGTTCCTAGAAACCCGTCTCACCCTGGGCGGCGAGCCCGGTTGCGGCTCCAAGTTCCTCAACAAAGTGACGGGGGAGTGGTTCGACCTCCACTTCAGCCCCTTGGAGGCGTGGTTCGAGGACGCGTGCTATCGGGGCTCCGAGGCCTGCTCGAGCGCTTTCGAGGCCCGGGGCACGGAGGACACGGCGTCGTTGACCATGCGCCTGACCTTCGAGTGCTTCGACATCGACCTTACCTATGTGGCGGCCCGGGGCGACCATTATTTCCAGAAGCTGATGACCTTCCGGAACATCAGCGCCGAGGGCCGGCTGCGCCAAGTCACGTTGTTCCGTCACCAGATCCACAAGGATCATCGGGCCGTTCTGCACGATGGCGGCATGTATTTCCCCATCGTATTCCTGCGCGGCGGCGCAAGCTCCATGTTCTACTGCGTGGACTTTCCGGGGTATTTCGCCGCAATGGACGCCAACGAGTTCCGATTTGACTACTATCCCGGCGTCACGCTCCATCCAGGACGGAGCTTTCAGGCGCAAAGCGCCCACATGGGCATAGCGCCCCTCACCGGCCGGCGCCACACGAATCCCTACCACGAAACGGGCGCGGCCCTTGACGTGGGCGAGCGCCAATGGTTTAGCGAATACCTCCTCCGGGGCAGCCCCAAGGCGCCTCTGCCGATTGCCGAGTTGACGGGCCGGGAGCCAGGGTTCCGCGGGCCGGGCGCCCTGGAAGTGTTGGACCAATGCGAATGGTTCGGCGCGAAGCAGGTGGTCCTGCCCGAGATGCTCGTGAACCTGGACGCGTATCCCTTGGCGGAGGCCGTGAAGACGCGTCTCATCGAGCGGGGCGTCCGCGCCGCCCTGGTGCTCAGCCGGGAAGCCACCCGGAACGTGCGTTGGGTGGCCCTGGCGGAGGACGGCGCCCCCATGGATCCCGGCATGGGCGCGTGCTTCGCGTCGGAGGAGTACTGCCGGAGTTTGGTGAATCAATATACCCAATTGATGGACCAGCATCAGATGCGCAACGTGGAAGTCCGCGGCGCGCCCATTGTGGTGTGTCACAGCCATGGCCACGGCCACGCGCCGGGCATCGAGTCGCTCCAAGGGGCCTTTCAGGGCCTGGTGGAGGTTGTGGCGGCCCTCCGGGAAAACGGCGGACATCTCTGCTGTACGGGGCCCTACGCCAGCTACGGCGCCGGCGTCGCCCGCCTCTTCGACAGCATCGGCACCGTCGCGGCGGACCATCCCCTCGCCCTGCCGGACATTCACCCGGCCCGCCTGTTCGCCGACATGGCCCGGCTCTACACGCGGCGGAGCCTGTGCTACCTGCTGCCGAAAGCCAAACTGTCCAATTCCGTCGGTATGGCGGCGAAGGCCTGTCCCGACGCTCCGTACCCTGGCGCGGAGGCCTACCCCTGGTACCTGTACCATGACAGCCGGGGCTGGCGTTATGGGCTTATCAGCGCCATCGCGTCGGGGTTGCGCCACCGTTTCCATTGTTTGCCCCAGGACTTGAGCGCGGGGGACCGCGCCTTCGCGAAGGCGTGGCTGGATTGGGAACGGGACCATGTGGACCTTCTGGCCCATGCGCAACCCATCCTGGCCGAGCCCGGGCTGGGCCCCGTCGATGGGTTCGCCAGCGTGCGCGCCAACGGCGGCGTGATCTTCCTGTTCAACACGACCTATGACGCCCATGCCGTGGAGTTCGCCCTGGACCTTCAATCCGGCGTCCGCTTTCAAATCCGCGAGAGCTACCCCCGGCAACGGCTTCTGCGCGGGCCCGTTGAAGGGCTCTATGGGGACGACAGCATAGTTGCGGTGGAGGCCCCGCCCCGCGAAGCCCTTGTGTTGCACGTCGAGCCCGCCTCGGGCGCCCGCGCCGCTGGTACCGAGCCCGCGATCTACGGCGCCGTGATGGACGGCGCGCCGGCGCAGGGCCAAAACGCCGTTTCCGTGTGCGGCGAGGCCGGCGCCCGCGTCCGCGTGGGCATCCGGGACGCCAACGGCTACCGGGAGGAGGACGTGGAGTTTCCCGGAGGCGCTTGCCCCCGGCATATCACGGACTGGAGCTATGCCGAGGCTGGCTACGAATCGGGGCTCAAGCGCTACCGCGGCGGTTTCAAGGGCGATCCCTGTCCGGATGGCGGCGGCGGCGCGCTGCGCAACGTGTGGCTTTCCGCCACGTTTTCCCCGCCCGAGGCGCTCGCCGGGTACGTGGACCGGACGCCCTTCACCTTGAGCCGTCCATGCTGGACCTATGACGACCGGCTGTTCTTTGTGATACGCTTTGAGCCGGAACACGCCTTTGACCCCATCCGCACGTCCGCGGATGTGCCCGGCGTGCCCGAAAGCGCCAAGGGGCCGCTGCCCCAGAAATACGGCATTGACTTGGCGACGATGAACCTAGGGCTCAAAGCGTGGATCAACGGCGTGGAGCGGCCCGTGTATCCCGCCTTGGCGGCATGGGAAGGCTACAGCCCCAACCCCCATCCCGTGGTCGCCTACTTTTTCGAGGCGGGCAGCGCCTTGCGCTACGGCCGGGAGAACCGCATCGTGTTGTTCGCGGCCCATTTCAACACCGCCGATTTCAAGGGCGCCGTTCTGGAGAACGCGCCCAGCCGCATGGAGCGCGCGAGCCTCGCCTGTACCGTGTAGGCGCGCCGCCGCCGAAGACCGGCGCCGTCACGAAGGAAGGCTTGCACCGACATTTGCTGCCCCGTGAGTGAACGTTCCCTCCGCATATTGATGACCGACCCCCACCTCAAGGGCGGGGGACAGGTGCGCTATGTCTCCAGCCTCGCCCGGGAGCTGACGGCGATGGGACACGAGGTGACCATCGGCTGCAAACCCGGCAGCGTCCTCGTCGATCACGCCGCCGCGGCCGGTTGCGCCGTCCATGACCGCTTTGCGTTCCGGGGCGGCGCCCGCCTCCACGCGTGGCTCCACGATCTACGGGCGGCGGCGGCCTTCATCCGGGAGCGCCGGCCCCATGTCATCCATGTTAGCGGCTCTCAGGACCACTGGGTCTGCGCCCTGGCGAACCGGATCCTGGGCCGGCCGGTCTGCCTCGTGCGCACCCGCCACAATACCTACCCCGTCCACGATGGACTCTCCAACCGGGTGCTGAACCGGCGCTGGACCACTTATCAGATTGTCGTGTGCGAAAGCGTGCGCCAGACCTTGGCCAAGCAACGGGCCTTCGACGCCGCGCGCATGTGCGCTATTCACAATGGCGTCGACGGCGGGCGTCCACCGGACCCCGCGCTCCGGACGGCGGCCCGGGCGGAGTTCGGCTTCGCGGAAGAGGACATCGTCTGCGGCATCGCCGCGCGCATGACGGCGGCGAAGGGGCACACCTACCTCATTCAAGCCCTGGCCCAACTCCGGGAGCGCTTGCCGGCGTTGCGGCTTTTGTGCCTGGGGCAAGGCGGGCTGGAAGAGGCGCTGCGCCGGGAAGCCGAGGCCTTGGGCGTCGCGGACCGGGTGATCTTCGCCGGTTTCCGCGACGACATGGAGCGCTGCGTCCAGGCCTTCGACATCGGCGTTCAGCCGTCCATCGATTGCGACACCTCCTCCTTCAGCCTCAAGGAGCAGATGGCCGCGGGCCTGCCGGTGATTGCGTCGGACCACGGGGGGCTGCCGGAAATCGTGACGGACGGCGTCGAAGGCTACGTGGTCCCAGCGGGAACGGTGGCGCCCTTGGCGGAGGCCATCGCGGCCTTGGCGGCGGATCCGGCGAAACGGCGGACCATGGGCGCCGCGGGCCGGGCCCGGGTATTGCGGGAATTCACCGTCGAGGTCTTCGCCCG
>SLHB01000386.1 GCA_007136375.1 Candidatus Hydrogenedentota bacterium | reverse complement strand
TCCTCCAGGGTGTCCGCGTCCAAGTCGCCGCGCACGTAAAGCTCCACCCGCCGGTTCTGCTGGCGGCCTTCCTCGGTTTCGTTCGTGGCGACCGGTTGTGAGGGGCCGACGGCTATGATCTCAAATTGTTCCATCGGCACTTCGCCCGCTTGGTTTAGATAATTGGTGACAGAGCGGGCCCGGGCGTAACTCAATTCATAGTTGTCTTCAAATCGCGCGGCGCTCAACAGCGGCCGGTTGTCGGTGTGGCCCCGCACTTCGATGAAGGCTTCCGGCGTGTCCCGGAACACGTCGGCGAGACTATCCAACACGGGAAACGCGGCCGGCATTACGTTGGCTTGCGCCGAATCAAAGAGAATCTGGCTGGGCAAGCTGATCTTTAGGCCGCCGTCTTCGTACTCCAGATCCACATCGTCCTCACGGCCGAGCACTTGGAGCCGCCGCTGCATCTCCCGGGCCATGCGCTCGATGTTGCGCGGGGCGGGGCGGCGGGCCTGGGCGTCTTGCTCCATGTGGATGATGCTAAGATTGGCGGGCATGATGCCAAGGGCGTTGCGCAGGGACTCCAGGGCCTGTTCAAACTTTTCCTCGGTGATGGAGGAGAAGGACAGCAGCAGGATGAAGAAGGTGAGCAGCAGGCTCATCAGGTCGCCGTAGGTCACCACCCACATGGGCGCGCCGCGCTGACCCGGCCGCCCGCTATTGTTTCGCCTACGCGACATGTCTCAGCGCCCCGTCTGGACTTGCTCGCGCACCTGCGGCGCGACGAAAGCCTTCAGCTTTTGTTCGACCACCCGGGGATTGTCGCCGGACTGAATGGACAAGATGCCCTCGATGATGATCTCCTTGGCCAAAAGCTCGTTGCCCGTGCGCACGCGGAGCTTGCCCGCCGCCGGCAGGAAGAACACGTTGGCGAGCAAGGCGCCATAGAAGGTCGTCAAGAGCGCCACGGCCATACCCTGCCCGATCCGCGACGGGTCGTCCAACGTCGTCAACATCTGGATGAGGCCGATGAGCGTTCCCAACATCCCGAAGGCGGGCGCGAACGTGCCCATGGTCGACAGGATGGATTGCCCCATGGTGTGGCGTTCCTCCATGAAGGCCAGCTCCGTCGTGAGAACGTCCTTGATTAGCTCGGGCGAGGTGCCGTCGATGGCCAACTGCACGCTCTTCTCCAGGAACTCATCGTCCGCGTCGCTAGCGTGGGACTCGAGAGCCAGGATGCCTTCGCGCCGGGCGACGGTCGCGAAGTTGACCAGCTTTTCGATGAGGCCCTCGGGCTGCGTCTCCTGATGGATGAACGCGTTCTTCAGCGTGGCCATGACGCTGAGCACGTCGCGCAGGGGATAATTGACGAGGGTCGCCGCCACGGTTCCGCCTAGCACGATGATGACGGAGGGCGGGTTCCAAAAGACGCCTGGCGAGCCTCCCATGAGGATGGCGAGCACCATGAGCGAAAAGCCGGCTATCAGCCCAATTACGGTTGTTATGTCCATACGTCTACTTTTGGGTAATGTTGTCCCGTTTTTTGGGTGTGCGTTGCGAGAATGATATCAACATCCTTGTCTAACCACAATATATAGCGCACAGTGCGCGAAAATCCCCCGTATGTGACCCGGCCGCATGGCGCTCTCGAATTCCCCGCCCGGCCGCCCCTTTCTTGAAGCGAGCCTCCGCGCGGCGGCCGGCCTCGCGCCAGCCAGCCGCCGCGGGAGCGTCTCTATAGTTTATCGGATGAGGTTCACCGTTTCTTGAAGCAAGTTGTCGGCGGTCGTGATGGACCGCGCGTTGCCTTGGTAGCTGCGCTGAGTGATGATGAGGTTACTGAACTCCGTGCCCAGGTCGACGTTGGAGCCTTCCAAGACGCCGCCAGACACCGAGCCCCGGCCTCCCGTGCTCGGCAACCCGATCTGCGCCAGGCCCGAGGATGGTGTCTCGCGGAACAAGTTGTCGCCGAAGCGTTCCAGTCCGCCGTCATTCGCGAAACTGGCCAACGCGACCTGGCCCAAGACACGGGTCAGGCCGTTACTGAACTCTCCGTTGATCACGCCGTCCCGGCTGATCGTGAAGTTCTCCAGCGTGCCCCTGGGGAAGCCATCCTGGCGGGACACCGTCACGTCGCTCGAGGAGGACAGCTCCGTAATCCGCGTGAAATCGGCAAAGAATTCGAAGGGATCCTCGGGGAACGCGTCCAGATCGCCGAGATCCGCGCCGGAAATGGAGATGTTCGGGTCGCCGGGCTCCCGGGGCTGGAAGGCTCCGTTCACGGTTCCCTCGGCGATAGCGTCGCCATTGCCGTCAAAGAGCAGCGTGCCGGCCCCTACCGTGGTGGTGACGGGCGGGTCCTCCTCGTTGGTGAACGTCGCCTCCCAGTCCCAGGCGTTGCGGTCCGCGCCTTCATGCTCCACCGCTTGCCGTTTCGTGAAGACCAGCGTCACTTCCCGGGACGTGCCCAGGGAGTCGAACACTTCGATGTTTCGGGTGACCTGATGCCCCACGTCCGCGCTTGAGTTCAAGTTCCCCACAAGGCGCACGTCCGAGGTGGCGCGCACGATGGATTGGGCGCCCACGGGGATCTCGATGTTTTGCGGCGAGGCTGTCACCTCGACGTTGCCGTCTTCGTCGGCCATGAACCCTTGCACGAAGAGGCCGGTGCCCGAGTCGACGAACATGCCGTCCGCGTTCACCCTAAAGGAGCCGTCCCGGGTGAAGCGGTTGACCATGCCATCGTTCAGGACGAAGAAACCCGAGCCCTGAATCGCGAGATCGGACTCGATGCCGGTGCTGAGCAGGCTGCCTTGGCCATGGTTGACGTCAATGGAGCCGACGCGCACGCCAAGGCCCACTTGGGAGGGATTCGTGCCCCCGAAGTTGCCCACGGGAGCGCGGCCCCCTTGGACCGTTTGCGAGAAGAGGTCCTTGAATAGGACCCGCGAGCCCCGATAGCCCGTTGTGTTCACATTGGAGATGTTGCTGGCGATGACGTCCAGGCGTTGCTGATTGGCCAGCAACGCCGTCACGCCCGTGTTGAGCGCTGTTCCCATAACGACTGTTCTCCTTTTCCGTTGGCGCCGCGTCAGCCGGTCGGCGGCGCCCCGGGCCTCCCGCAAGCGGGGGCCAGCCCGGTTATCTTTATCCGAGGTTGGGCAACGGCGGCTTCGCGGAATCCGCGACCACCGCGCTGTCGATGTTGGTGAAGACCGCGCCCGCCAAATCTTTGCGCGGCACGGCGGTGATGACGGTGCGATCCGGGACATTCACAATCAGTCCGGCCCGCTCCGTGATGACCAAGGTTTCCTTTCCGCCTTTCGCGGCCGCCTGGGCCACGGCGGTTTCGATGGATCTGAGGTCCGCGGCGTTGAATTCCAGGCCCCGTTCTGTCAACCGCTTTGCCGCATGGGCGGAGAAGCGCAACGCGCTGGCCTTCTTCAACTCCTCGCCGAGGACGCCGTCAAAGGCCGTGTTGCCCGTCTCCTTGAGCGGTTGCGCGGAAGGCGGCCGCCCGGAGAGCGGCTGCAAGGGGTTGGGGCCCATGCCGTCAACCTTCATCGGACGCAATAACTCCCGTCACCTGATCGAAGCGGATCGACTCGCCCGCCACGGTGACGCGCACTTCGCCGTTTTCCAGAGTCACCGCCTCGACAAGGCCGGTGATGGGTTCGCCATCCGCGTCAATGCCGGTCACCACTTGACCCATCAGCGAGCTGGCGGACGTGAAGGCGAACTGGCCGATGTCGTCCCGAATGTTCTCGAAGCCTTCGTTGAGATTCTGCATCTGTTCGAGGGACGAGAACTGGGCCAACTGAGCGATCATGTCCGTGTTGTCCACGGGATCCAGGGGATCCTGGTTTTGGAGTTGCGTCACCAACAACAGCAAGAACGCATCGCGATCCAGTTCTTGCTCCGCAGGCACGCCCGTTTCGTTTTCCTGTTTGACCGCCACGGCCTGTTTCAACGCCTCGGGCCGCGCAGTCTTAATCTGGCTGTCCAGGCGATCCCAGACCTGCTGCCGCGCCGCTTGGCTCGGCGACAACAGGCCCGCGCTATTCGCGCGGACGCCAACTAACGCGTTCATAAGGCTCTTGGCCTCCTTTCAAAAGTGGCCCCGGCTCATCATGAGCGCCGGGCCGTTTACGTTGGTCATATGCGGACGTCGAGTCCGCCCCATCGGCGCGTGGCGGCGGTCGAGAGCCCCTTGGGCGCTCCATCGCCGCCATCCTGCCGTCCATGGGGCGCGCCGTGTCCGCCCGCGCCTTGCTGCTGAGCCGCCAGATTGAACCTCGGCGGCTGACGCGCGCCGGACCCGTCTTGCTGCAAGCCCTGCTGCGGATCCGCGCCCACCGTGATGCGGTTTACGTCTAGCCCATCGCGGCTCAGCGCGTCACGCAGGGTGTGAAGCTGCGCTTCCAGGGCTTCGCGAACGGCCATGTTGGCCGCCGTGAAATGGACGCGGATCACGTCGTTGACAGATGTCACGTTGACGCGAAGCTCGCCCAGGGACTCGGGAGCCAGACGCACCAGGAAGGACTTGTCTCCTCCCTGGTTGACCACGTACCGCACGCCCCGCAAGGCCTGTTCCGCCAAAGCGCCCGGATCCGGCCTCGACGCGGCGGCCGCTTGACCGGCTCCGCCTAGCCCTTGCGGACCGGTGAACCGTTCCCAGAAGCCGGCGCCCCCGGGCAATCCTTGCGCCCGGTGACCGTTTTGACCCGGATCCGCCCCACTCTCGCCAGGCGGTCCTTGACGGTTCGCCGCCGAGAGCACGGAAACCGCCTTCCCGGCCGTCCAGGCGCCTTCCGACGGCGCTTCCCGGGGAGCGCCAGCGGCCAGCGTTTGAAGCGCCGCCGCCAGCCGGGTGTCTTCCCCGCCGGCGAGCCGGAAGGTCAGCGGATCGCTGCCCGCTAGCCGGGAGGTCAACGGATCCCCGCCGGGCGTCACGCGCGCGCGCAATTCGCCGGCGAGTTCATGGGGAAAGCGCATGGCCAGGCCCTGAACGAGCCGTTGAGGCCGTTCCTTGGCTTCGGCTTCCTGAGCGTCTGGCTGGAGCACGTTCCACCAGAAGTTCCGGCGCGGCTCCACGGTCTCGACAGGCCGTTCCTGGCCTTCCGGGACCTTCGCCGCCGCCAGAAGATCCGCGGCGAACTTCACCACGCCGGAGGGCGCCGGAGCAATCGCGGGTTCAACGTGGAGCGCGTTGGCCCCTTCGCTCGCGGGATTCGCCGGAGCGTCCGAGGGCTTGTCAGCCATGGCGGCAAAGGTCTCCACCACGGCCTCCAAGGCAACGCGACCCTCAGTGGCGGCCTGGCCATCCGTTCCGGCGTCCGCCGGAACGGCTGCGGCAACAACGGCTTCGGCCATCTTCACAAGGGCCGGCCCGGGGTTAGCCGGAACGACGTCCACGGGAGGCGGCGCTTGGCCGGAGTCCGAAGCGGGAGTCGCTTCGCTGACGGGGCCAGCGGCGTCCAAGCCAGCCCGCTCCAGGACAGTCCCTACCACGGGCCCCAGCATCCTGGCAATCTCCGTGGGAAGCGGCGCGCCATCCGGCTTCGCCACTGCTCCGCCAACAGGCTTCGTGGGGGAGTCACCGGCCTCGCGAGACCGGTCCACCCCGGCGGCAGCCTGCATCAGGAGCGCCGCCAGACGCGCAACCGCGGCCTCCCCGTAAACAGGCGGCCCGTCGCGGGCCGCGCCCGGTTCGGCCTTGCCAACGACGGCCGCTAGGGCCTCCGCAACAACGGCCACGGCTTCCGCCGCGTCCGCCCGCGCACGGCCATCCGCGCCCGCGGCGTCAAAGGGGACGCCGAGCGCTTCAAGCAACGCCAGCCAATCCACGGCCGGCGGGCCGTCCACGGGAAGCGGCGGTTCGGCGCCGGGCTTGCCTCCATCGTCTCGCGCCACGCCGGGATCCCCTAACAGGCGGAGCCACATGGCGCCCCAGGGCGGCGTATCCTCCTGGGCGACGGCCTCGCCCTTTCCTTCCTGGGAGCGGCCGTTCTCGATGAGTTGGGCAAACGCCGCAAGCAGCCCGCCCTTTGCGTCCTCCGTTTCCTGGGGAAGCGCCGCCATGATGGCCGCGATCACCTCTCCTGGAATAGTCTCCGCGCCTTCCTCGGGCAAAGACGTTTCCAGGACTTCGGTCAACGGACCGCCGCCTTCTTGGCGCGCGGCAAGGAGTTCGCCAAACAGCTTGGCGGCTGCTCCGTTCGCGCCGGCGCCTTTGGCGTTCGGGACGGGCGCTGCTTCATGGAGCAGATTGAGCAACTGCGCTAGTCCAACAAGTTGCAATCATTTCACCTCCTTTCGATGGGAATGTAACGCAAAACCCGCGAAGAATCGCGGGGATTGGCAGAAGTGGGAGTGGGACACAAGGGGCTGCCCCCTTGTCTGGACCCTGGGCGCCTAGAATCCGGGGTCTTGCAAGCGGGTCAGCAGCGACGCGGCGTTGACAGGCTCCATGGCGTCGAGAATCTTGCCCCGGTCGCGATCATTCATTCTGGCCAGCACCTGCGCCGCCAAGCGGGGCTCAAACTCATCCAAAGCGCGGGCGGCGTTCTCAGGACGCATCCCGGCCACGGAACTGGCCACGGTCTCAAGCCGCGCCTGTTGTTCGTCTTCCACGGCTTCAAGAGAGCCTTGGATCTGTCCAAGAAGTTCGGCGACTTCGCCGCGGAGGGTTTCCAGCTCGCGCCGGGCGGTGTCGATTCGCTCCTCCCGCGCTTCAAGACGCTCCGCCCGCTCATTGAGCTGGGCCTCGCGTTCGCGGAGGGCTTCCGCGATGGGGCCGAGATCGTCCGCTTGGTCTTGGGCGGCCTCCTCTTGCGCGGGTTGGGCCCGGCCCAAGAGCTGGCTCAAACCCTCGGGCGAAAGCTGGCCGCTATAGGCGAGAAGGCCCGCAAGCGCCGCCACGAAAGACAGCGCCGCAAGCGCCATAAGGCCAAAGAGTTTCATGTCGCGGTCCTCATTCGCCAGAGCCGCCCCGGCCTTCGCGCCGTTCCATGGAGGCGCGCGCGGCGCGGCTCAAGGCCAATTCGTCGGCCCGTTGCTGTTCGTCCTTGAGCCACTCGGCATAGGCCTGCTCATCCCGGCGTTGCTTGAGCTTCTCAACGGCCTTGCGCCGCTTCATCGCCGTCTCCAACTCGCCGCGCTGGGCCGCCTCGTCCGCCCGCAGTTTGTTGAGGCGCGAGTCCGCGTCCAGATGCCGTTGGGCCACGTGGCGTTCATATTGGTAGTACGGCTGGATCACCCCGGCGCCAAAGCGTTCTTTTGTCGCCTGGCCGACAGTGTCCAGCAACTCCCGTTGGAGCGCGGTGATCTCGTCCCGTTGTTTCCGCGCCGCCCGAATGCCGTTCTGGATCTGGGCCAGCTTGTGGGCTTCCTGCTCCTCCTGGCGTTTCCGCACGCGGAGCAGGGTTTGGTAATTGAACTTGCGCCGTCCCGCCATGGCCTAGACCTGCTTTCCTTTGACAACTTGGCGCATCGCGCCCACGAGGGTGTCGAAGCGGCTCGGCTCCTCCAGGCCCTGGCGCAGAAAGGCGCGGATTCCAGGCATGAGCTTCAACGCCGTGTCAATTTCCGGATTGCTTCCCGCCACGTAGGCGCCGATGTTCACAAGGTCCTCGGCGTCCCGGTACACCGCCAGAATATGCCGCAACTTCATGGCCAATTGTTGGTGTTCCTTCGGCGTCACGTCGATCATCACGCGGCTGACGCTTTCCAACACGTCGACGGCCGGAAAGTGTCCGCGGGACGCCAAATCCCGGGACAGGGCGATGTGGCCGTCCACGATGCTGCGGACCGCGTCGCCGATGGGGTCGTTCAGATCATCGGCTTCAACGAGGACCGTATAAAGGCCGGTTATGCTGCCGTTCCGGGACATGCCCGCCCGTTCCAAGAGCTGAGGCAACAAACTGTACACCGACGGCGGATACCCTTTGCTCGTGGGCGGCTCGCCAACGGACAGCCCCACCTCGCGCTGGGCCATGGCGAAGCGCGTCAGCGAGTCCATCATCAGCATCACGTTCGCCCCTTGCTCACGGAACCATTCCGCGATGGCCGTGGCCATGAAGGCGCCTTTGATACGCAGGAGAGCGGGCTCGTCGGACGTCGCCGCGATAACGACGGAGCGTTTGAGTCCTTCGGG
>SLHB01000144.1 GCA_007136375.1 Candidatus Hydrogenedentota bacterium | reverse complement strand
GTCAAGACTTGCGTTTCATAGTCCTCCTCTGAATAGTAGTTATTCGCCGTAGAGCCCCAGGAGAGGCTCACCGAAGGTGGCGTCTTCCACGACACTGGTTAAAGAAAGATCCAAATCAAACGGCGCATCTTCGTGGCGGAGACCGCCAATCTGAGTCTCCACGGACTCATCAATCCCATTGGCCTAACGTACATGGCTATATTCCCTGGCAAGCAAATTTGCAAGCCTGCGCCGATCCCTATAACGCCATGTCTTCAATGTTTCAGTCCGCATTCGGAATCGGCGCGCGATTCGGGCGTCAGAAAGTCCATCAATCTCTCGCATCATCCACGCTTGGCGCTGATGATTGGGAAGTCGCCGCAACGTCATATAGATCACCTCACTAAGCAGACAATCGCGCTTATCGTGTTCCGGGGGACCGGACGAGACGCCGTAAGAGCCACGATCAGATTCGATTTTCCTGCGACGCACTCTATCTAGAGCGAGATTCTTCGCAATGACGAAGGCAAGGGCTCTCACCTCCGGAGCGCTGCGTCGAAGCGTGCCTCTTTCCCAAACTAACAACACACGAAGGATGGAATGCGCCCTCCTATAGAGTGCGGCACGAACCTGCTCAAGCCAGACATCCAAGCACTCTCTCGCTACAACGTCTGGGCCCATTCGCAACACCTCCTTTTTGACACACTGCCGAGGAGAGCGGTCAGCAGCGTCCGTTCCAGGACGACGACGAAGATCCCAACGCTTTCACCAGGGCCAAAGCAACTCGCGAATTCGTCGGTCTCGAGCCGCCCGTTGGTCGCCCAACGGAATCACATACAGATACGATTTGATATGTGAAAAGGTAACACACAATTGCGGAATAATTCCAATACCATATCTTCAATATACCCGTCAGCCGCGCCGGAGCCCCGCGCTCCGGCGCGTGTTTGCAGACGGGGGGGCCGGTCAAGTAGGCTGGGGCAAGAGCAAAAGAGAAGCCAAGACGAAAAAACCGAATCGTACTATAACGTATCCGAGGGAGGGTCGTTGTGAGTATACAGGCGAACATGGACGGACGTGCGGCGGTTGTGGATCGGCTCGCGGAACTGCGGGTGGCGCCGGTAATCACCATTGGGTCGGCGGAGCACGCCGTGCCCCTGGCGGACGCGCTGCTGGAAGGCGGGCTGCCTGTCGCGGAGATCACCTTCCGCACGGACGCGGCGGCGGACGCCATCGCGGCGATCCGGGACCAGCGGCCGGAGGTCTTTCTGGGCGCGGGCACCGTGCTCACCACGGAGAACCTGGAGCGGGCGCACGCGTGCGGCGCGCGCTTCGCCGTGGCGCCGGGCCTGAATCCAGCCGTCGTGAACCGGGCCCGGGAGCTAGGCATGCCCTTCTTCCCCGGCGTGGCCACGCCCAGCGAAATCGAGCACGGCTTGAGCCTAGGGCAGGACGTGTTGAAGTTCTTCCCGGCGGCCACCCTGGGCGGCCCCGCGGCCCTCAAGGCCATCGTGGCGCCCTACGAACACACCGGCGTGCGGATCATGCCCACGGGCGGGGTCAATGGCAAGAATCTCGGCGAATACCTCGCGATGAAGAGCGTGATCGCCGTCGGCGGCACGTGGATCGCGAAACGGCACGATCTCGAAGACGGCGCGTGGAACGACATTACTGCCCGCTGCAAGGTCGCCTGCCACGTCGTCGAAGAGGTCCAGGCGAAGGAACGCTCCTGACCTCGGAAACGCGGGGGCCAGGTTGCGGGATCCGGTGATGGCTTCCACGCAACCGAACCCCTCCGCGTCATTCCCGCAAGGGGCGCGCCGTCGCGAGACCGGTCTGTCGACGGTGAAAAAAGCATCCCGAAGGGATGACAGAGGGTAGCCAGGGGTTGAGCCCGAGGCGCTTGCGACGAGGGCGATACCCCTGGATCATCGCCCAACCCTGGGCCGACGCCGGCAGGCGTCGCAGAAGCGCGGGTTCTGGGACCCCTGCCGGGGTCCATTGCCGGGTCCACGGGATCCAGGGGTATCACGCGCTGCGCGCGCTCAACCCCTGGCTACCCTCTATGACCCCTCCGGGGTCGATTGGATCCGCGTCCGCATTTGTAGCGCTGCCTTCCAGGCGGCAAAAACGTCGGCCCAAGACGCCCCCGGTGCCCGAGACGGCCCCGAGCCCGAGTTATTAGTGTTGTCATTCTTCACGATATCTTATAGAATACATTCCGTTGAAAGTTGAATCGATGGGCGACGGGACGCGGCGGCTGAAATTCGCGTCGAGCGGGGATGAGATCTACCGCTGGGACCCCCTGCGCGGCCAGATGATCCTGCGGGAGGAAGGGGCGAACTTGCAGGAGACCTTTGTCCACGGGCCCGGCGGGGTGCTGGCGCAGATCGAAGGGTCCAGCGCGGCGGAGTACGCGTTGCACGATCACCTCGGCAGCGTGCGGGAATGGCGCAACGCCAGCGGCGAACTCAACTGGGCCCGGGAATACACGCCCTACGGCGGACATCACCGGGGCAGCGTCGGCCCGAGCCGCTTCATGTTCACCGGCCACCCCTGGGACGCCGAATCCCAGCTCTACCACGCCCCCTTCCGCGCCTACTCGCCCGCCATGGCCCGCTGGACCACCCGCGACCCCCTGGGCATGGTCGATGGGCCGAATGTGTACGCGTATGTGAGGGGGAACCCGGTGATGTTCGTCGACCCGCTGGGGTTGAGTGCTGTCTTAGGGGTTAACAACCCAGCTGACAATTTTGATGCTCCCGTCGGAGGTCCGCGTGTTGATTTCTGTGCTTCCTATGTAGACAAAGTCATACTATGCTTCAACGACTGCCTCGGCGTGACGGTTGCTGTATGCACGGTCTGGGCTTTGACATGCGTGGCAGCAGGAGGATTAGCAGGTTATGGGGCATGTTATGCGGCGTGCTTGGCCGGTGGCGCTGCTGTATGCGCCCTGTATTGTGGCGTATGGGGGCACAGATACTACCCATGACAAGGTGGGGCTAGGTGTAATCGTGGTAGATCCGGAGAGGTTGATCATGCTACGGCGAGTGTGTCGAAGGCTTATAAACTCCTTTCAAATTGCTATGGAAAACATGAAGCAACACGATAGTTTTGATATTGTGGGCGCTCTGAAAGGAACGGGCATGGTATTGGTAGGTTTTACGGTGTCATGGTTTATTATAGGTCCACGAGCACACTACGATAGGGAAATCATTGCTTGGATGTTTTCCGGCGTAAACGCAATGGGTGTTATCGTACTATACGGACAGCTAGAGGGGCTGCGCAAACGCCTAAGAAAGCGTGGCGAGGAAGACAAATAGATATGCAGGGGTTGGATTATCAAGTAAAACACCTGATAGTTATGGAGTTTATGCCCTTTATAATCGGCATACCGCAAAGAGAGCGGTTAGAATATGCATACACGTCATCAATAACGGCGCGCAGGCGTCGCTATCGTATTCTGGAAGCGCATCGCGGCTCGGCCTCGAACCAGCGCTTCATGTTCACCGGCCACCCCTGGGACGCCGAATCGCAGCTCTACCACGCCCCCTTCCGCGCGTATTCGCCCGCCATCGCCCGCTGGGCCAACCGCGGTCTGGCTGGCTGGCGGGCGCTTACCAGTCCTCGGCCAGGCGGTTGAGCAGGTCTTCGGGGACTTCTCCGTCAAAGGTCACGGCGTGGTAGCGCAGGACGAAAGGTTCGCCGGCGGGCAACTCGACGTCGTCCAGGGCCATGATGACGGGGTTGAGCATGCCGATGGCCATCTGGTTGTGCCACAGTGACTCCGGGTTGTCGGGATGATCGACAACGGCCGCGCCCGCCGGTTGGTCAACGCCGTCAATGTCTATGGTGTAGGCGTACCAGGGTTGGGGCGGCCAATTCGAGTCCGGGTCGACGTGGGAGGGCAGATCGCGGTCCACGGGTCCTTCCGGGCTGAAGGGCTGAAAGCCGCCGTCGATGCGGGTGCGGAAGCAGAAGCCGCTGAACGCCCGCTGGGGTAAGGTAATGTCTTGCGTGGGGACCACGGTGTATTCGAGATCGAGCACATGGGCGCCGTCTTCGGTCCACGCGTGGGCGCTCAAGCGCTCGTTGACCATGACTTCGCCGCCGGCGTTCCACTCGTTTTCGGCGGTGAAGGAGGCTCCCGTGTCCGAGGCGCTCACTTCGGGGATGGCGCGGCTGACAATGACGCGGTCTTCCACGGGCGCGTGTTCGCCCCAGCCCCAGAAGTCCGCGGGGACGTCGCCGAGCATCTCAAACCAGGCGAAGAAGACGCCGCGGTGGTAGAGGTGGTCTTCAGGGCGGAGGCCGGTGACGGGCGTGCCCGCCGGCGTGTTAAAGGGATGGAAGAATCCGCCGCTATCAACGGTGAGCGCCACATCCTCGGGAACCGTGCGGCGGTACACGGCCATGGGTCCGGCGGGACCGCGGATCTCCACGCCGTCCGCCGTCACCTCAACGGCGTATTGTTCCCCGTGAACGGCGCCGCCAGCCAAAAACGCGAGGGCGCACGCCACGGCGGCGCCGAAGATGTGAACGAAGCCTTTGTGTCGCATCGGAAACCTCCTGGTGTCTTGAGCCGCAAGGGCGTTGCGCCGGGGCGGCCCCGGTCTTGCCTTACAGCTTGCCCAGGGGGGCGGTCCCGGATCAAGCGGAGAGGCCCGGCGCGAATTGACACCCGTGTAGGGCTGTGCTAGACTCCGGTTGGCTTTCCAAGAAACTGCGGAATGTGACGCTATTCACGAGTGGGAGGGTGATCTGTGGGTATGTGGAAGCGGATTCTGTGCGTGGTGCTGGCCGTTGCCCTGTGTGCGGCCTTCGTCCCGGTGGGGCACGTGGCGAGCGCTCAAACCCAGGTGGAGATTTATGATCCCTGGGGTGAGTTGCCGCGGCCAACGGGCATTGAGAAGGCGTTGACGAAGTTGGGGCGGGGCCTTTCCAACGTCTTGCTGGGGTGGGCGGAAATCCCGGTGACCTTCGATGAGAAGCTGAAAAAGGGCCGGCCTTTGGGCTACTTGATCGGCGTTGTGCCGGTGTTGGGGACGGGGCGCGCCATCATGCGGACGGGCACGGGCGTGTTCGAGGTCGCGACCTTCCCGTTCTCCGATCACGACGTGAACTACGAGGCCGTGCTAGAGCCCGAATACATCTTCTAAGGCCGCGCGGCGGTGATCAAGTGGCAGCGGCAGGGCCCCGCCCTTGTCGGGACCATTCAGCTGGCGAACAGCCGGCGCGGCAAGGTGGTGCTGACATCGTCGGCGTCTGGCGCGTCCCGGGGCGTGATGGCCGTGTTTCCCGTCGCGGGCGGCCAGTCAGTGACCACGGCGACGCTGGACGACTGCATGAACGAACTCACGCCGGCGCAGGTCACGGCCATCTTGTGCGCGCAGGAGCGGGCCTTCGGATCGGGCCGGTTGCCGCCCTTGGAAGCGCCGTGACGTGAACGATTCGGGCGACATCGACTATCTTCTCGATGAGCTGGTCACGCTGCCGAGCATGCCCGTGACCCTCGTGCGGGTGACGCAACTCCTCGAGGATCCCAGCTATGACGTCCACGAGGTGGCCAAGGTCATCTCGGCGGATCCGGGGATCACGCTGAAGACCCTTCGGCTCGCGAACTCCGCCTACTACGGCCTTCGGCAACCCGTCGCCACGGTGGACCACGCTATGGTCTTGCTGGGGGAGCGGGTCATCCGCAACCTCGTGCTGACCGCCACCGCCTTTGACGCGCTCCAACAGGGCGCGGCCCGTTTCGTGCGCCACAGCGTGAGTTGCGCCGTATGCATGCGCGCCATGCGTGCCGTCCGCGCGCCCAGCGTCACCATCCAGCCGGAAGAGGCGTTCGTTTACGGGCTCATCCACGACATCGGCAAGGTCATACTTGAACAGTTCCTGCCGGAGGAATACGGCGCCGTCGAGCGGATGGCGTTGGAGGAAGGCGTGCCGGTCTTCCAAGCGGAGCGGGACGTTATCGGGCTGGACCACGCGCGGGCGGGCGCGCGGCTCGCGGAAAAGTGGAAACTTCCCCCCGTCCTTGCGGGCGCCATCGCCGGCCATCATGACCTGAGCCGCTGCTCCGCCGACACGGACGAACGCAACCTCGCCGCCTGGCTCGCCGTGGCGGATTACATCAGCATCATGAGCGGCTTCGGCGCGGAGCCCGGAGAATCCGTTCCGCCAGACCCTGAAGTTTGGGGAGCCGCCGGGTTCACAAGCGCCGACATGCCCGAAATCCTGGAGAGCTTCTTCGAGGCCGCGCCCGGCATCGGCGAATTGCTGGGCATGGTGGATAGCTGAGGCGCGGCGGAAGCGCTCTAGAACGCGCGAGACCCCGCCAAGGATGCCGCCCTCGTGACACAAGACCCCATGGTTTACCAGCGTCAGCCGCCGCTCCCTCCCTCCGCGGGCCGAGGTAAAGCGGGCGTAATCCGGCCGGGCGGCGCCCGGCGCGGACCCAGCGGCCCATGCGCGTAACCCGCCTCGCCTGCAAGGGGTTTCGATGCCTTAAGGATCTGTCCTTCGACCCCGGCCCCGGCGTCAACATCCTCTCCGGAGACAACGCCCAGGGCAAGACCTCCGTGTTGGAGGCCCTCCTCTTTCTCGTCACGGCCCGGAGCCACCGCACGACGAAGGAAGGCGATCTCGCCGCGCACGGCGCCCACGCTTTCGACATCAGCGGCGCCTTCGAACGGCATGGACGTCCCCTCGCCATGGAAATCCACTGGCGTCGGGGCCAGAAGCGCTTCAAAGTGAACGGCGCGGTCCAGGACCGGGTCTCGGATATCCTGGGCAAGGTCCATGTCGTCTTCTTCTCGCCCGAGGACGTGGAGTTGGTGCGCGGCGCCGGCGCTGTCCGCCGGCGTTTTCTCGACATGGAGCTCTCCCAACTGAGCGGACGCTACCTTCACGCCTTGCAGCAATACCGGCAGGTCTTGCGTCAGCGGAACGAACTCCTCAAAGCGCCCCGGCCCGACGAGAGCCTGCTGGCCATATGGGAACAGCAACTGGCCCGCCACGGCGCGATCATCACGGCCGAGCGGCGGCGTTTCGCCGAAACGCTGCGCGGCCTGGCGCGGGACGCCTATCAACGCATCGCGCGCCGGGAGGACTTCGAGATGCGCTACGCCGCGAACATTGACGCGGACGAACCGGAGGCCTTCCTGGAGGCGCTGGAGGCCAACCGCGCCCGGGACATCAAACGCGGCGCGAGCACCCGGGGGCCGCACCGCGACGAGTTGGATTTCGAAATCGGCGGCCAGCCCGCCCGCAATTTCGGCTCCCAAGGTCAACAACGCACCGCCGCCCTGGCCCTCAAGCTGGCCGAGCTTGAGCTGGTGCGCCAGATTGGGGGAGAATACCCCGTGCTAATGTTGGACGATGTGCTGTCGGAACTCGACGCGCGCCGATCGCGCCAACTCGCCGGGGCCCTGCCCGCTGGCGTTCAGTGTATCCTCACCGCCACGGACCCGGGCGGAGGACGCTCCGTGCTGCCCGTCGAGCACACCGCCTTCGTCATTGAGGACGGCTGCCTTGAGCGCAAATGACATTCCCTCCGTGGGCGACATTCTCGGCAAACTCAAGACGACGTCGTCCCTGGGCAAACAGCTTGAGCAAGCGCAGATCTGGGAGCACTGGGAACGGATAGCCGGCGCCTTCCTCGCCGAACACGGCCGCCCTTGCCACATCCGTAAGGGCGTGCTCACCGTCGAGGCCGACAGTCCCGTATGGATGCACCGCTTCGCCTACCGCAAATGGGCCATCATCGGCCGCATCAACCGCATGGCCGGCCATGAACTGGTTTCGGGCCTGTTCGTGCGGCTCAAGGACGACGCCCCCCGCGGTTCCTCACAAGATGGCGCATAGAAATCCCGCCATGTCCGCCCGCCTGGCTCACTCGGAGCCTTTCCCCCGGTCAGAGAGAAGATCTTCGTCTTGAAATGGCTCCAGATGGGCGTCCATTGGATCCGATGGCGGAATCACTGCGAGTCGTACGGTATCGTCATCCCTCAACCCCATACCTAGCGAGAACACAGCCTTGATTAGTTGGGCCGGATCGGGAGAGGCGACGTTAAGGATGATGTACCCATCGTACGCGCCGTCTTCATCATCGCTGTCCCGGCGCTCCGGTTCGTGACCGTCTCGCGTGTCCTCTGCCGGG
>SLHB01000182.1 GCA_007136375.1 Candidatus Hydrogenedentota bacterium | reverse complement strand
GCGCTGATCTGCTAAAATCCTCAAGTCCTTTCAGCAAAAGGGTTTACAAATTCGCTTCAAGTTGGCATGGGTTATGCTTAGTAGTGGGCATGAGCGTTGACGCAGCAGCCCGAATCACTCGAAGCAAAGCCCAGACTGGGCGGCAAGACGATGAACGGTTGCTCCAGCGCGGGCCGCTTAACGCGGCGCAAGCTTCGCCGGCAATGCGTGGGACGCGTCCCGCGCAAGGTGAACGCGAAGCGGCCCACCCGACAGTTTCAGATCTTTGTCCCGAGCGCCCCAAGCCGCCGGAGGCCACCGCACCCGCAACACACCCCATAGGCCCTGACCCCCTCCCCACGCTCAGGGCTGCCCCATTCACGCTCCGCGTGAAACCCGATAGAACCCTTGCCTGGGTCTCCGGCGGCCTCGGGACAATTCTCCTCCTCCTCAGCACAGGGCTTGGCCGTCAGGACGCTTGCACCCGGCGTTCCTGGCGGCCCAAGCCCGCCCCTTTGCCTGTTGCTGGCTGGTCCTTTGGGCGCGCGGGTGGAGCAAGGTTGGCGTGTCCGGATGGACCCGCCACGCCCGGAAGTGGTAGGCTGCGCGCCGCCGTCACCATGTAAACCGGCAGAGGAGGCGTCAAATGGCTGTTTCCGTCGAAGCTATCCGGAGCCGCGTCGAGGCGGAGGCCGGATTCGTCGCGAATCTGCGTAGCGAGATCGCCCGCGCCGTCGTGGGCCAGCAGTACATGATTGATCGCCTGTTGGTGGGTATACTGGCCAACGGGCACATTCTCATTGAGGGGGTGCCCGGCCTCGCCAAGACCACGGCCGTCAAGACCTTGGCGAAAGCCATTCAGTGCGACTTCTCCCGTATTCAATTCACGCCCGACCTGCTTCCCGCCGATCTCATCGGCACGCTGGTATACAGCCCAAAGGACGGCGAGTTCACGACGAAGCGTGGTCCTATCTTCGGCAACATTATCCTAGCCGACGAGATCAATCGCGCCCCCGCCAAGGTGCAGAGCGCCCTGCTGGAGGCCATGCAGGAGCGTCAAGTCACCATCGGCGACGAGACCTTTCCCTTGGACGAGCCTTTCATGGTGTTGGCCACGCAGAACCCCATCGAACATGAAGGCACGTATCCCCTCCCCGAAGCGCAAGTGGATCGATTCATGCTCAAGCTGCGGGTGACCTATCCCTCGCGGGCGGAGGAGCGGGAGATCATGGACAAGGCCGACGTGCTCCATCCGCCCGAGATCGAGGCCGTGGTCACGCGCGCGCAAGTACGGCAAGCGCGGGAAGTGGTCAATCAAATATACGTAGACGATAAAGCGAAGAACTACATCATAGATATTGTGCAGGCCACGCGCGTTCCCGAGCAGTTTGGCCTGGATATGAAGCATCTTATCGAATACGGCGCCTCGCCGCGGGCCACCATCTACCTCCACCAGGCGGCCCGCGCCCTCGCCTTTCTTCAGGGCGAGGGCAACGTGTTCCCCAATGACGTCAAGCAAGTGGCCATGGACGTGTTGCGTCACCGGGTCATTGTGACCTACGAGGCCGAGGCCGAAGAACTGACGAGCGAAGACATCGTTCAGCGTATCCTCGACACCGTGCCCGTGCCATGATTCCGCAAGAGGTCATGCAACAGATTCGCCGGATCCAGATCCGGACGAGCCGCATGGTCAAGGACATTCTGGCGGGCCAGTACGAGAGCGTGTTTAAGGGCCAGGGCATGGAGTTCCGCGAAGTGCGGGAGTATGTCCCGGGCGACGATGTGCGGATGATCGACTGGAACGTGACGGCGCGGAGCGGGGCGCCGCATGTGAAGATCTTGGCCGAGGAGCGGGAGCTAACGGTGATGTTGGTGGTCGACGTGAGCGCGTCGGGCCGCTTCGGCAGCGTCTCCCGGTTCAAGAACGAGCTGGCCGCCGAACTGTGCGCCGTTCTTGCGTTCACGGCCATCACGAACAATGACAAGGTCGGGCTCATCATTTTTACGGACGAGGTGGAGCTCTATGTGCCGCCGAGCAAGGGCAGCAAGCATGTGCTCCGCGTCATCCGCGAAGTGTTGTATTTCCAACCGGAGCGGCAGGGGACAAACATTCCCGCCGCGCTTCGCTTTCTTAACCGTGTCGCCCGGCGCCGCGCCGTCACGTTCCTCGTCTCGGACTTCCTCACGCCCGGCTATGAGGACGCCCTTCGCCTCGCGAATCGGCGCCACGACGTCATCGCCATCGAGGTCAGCGATCCCCGGGAGTCCGAGTTGGCCGATGTGGGGTTGATCTCTGTGCGGGATCCCGAGACGGGCGACGAGGTCCTCGCCGACACGCGGGACCGGCGGCTTCGAAAGCAGTACGAAGCGGAGGCCGCCCGGCGCAACCATGAACGGGCGCAAGTATTCGCGCGCACCCGCGTGGATTCGATTCAGGTGCGGACCGGCGAGTCCTATGTGAAGGAGCTCTACCGCTTCTTTCGTATGCGGGAACGGCGGTATGGCTAGATTCCTCACTGATGGAGCCGGCCGTAACTCCTTGGCCCGCAATGAGATACCGAAGCCTCGCGGGAATGCGGCGCTTCTGGCGTGAGTTTATGCCGGCGCGGTTTGAGTGGTAGTATTGAGCAGATGAAGCAGATTGACGGCGGGCGGCGCAGGCCCCCGCGGCATGGATGCAGTAACGGTATGTGGACGGTTTACAGAGCGGTTGCGGTGGTTGCTCTTGTCTTGGGCGGCTCCGCGGCCGCGGCCTTGGAAGTGCGCGGCGCCGTGGAGCCGGAAGAGATTCCGCTTCATCACACCGCTGTGTATACCCTGACCGTGGAGCATGACGCCGGCGATGCCGTGGCGTTGCCGGATCTCGCGGAGCACTTTGAGGGATTGGACCTTCACGGCGCCCCCGAAGTGACCGAAGAAGCGCTGGAAGACGGGCGCCGCCGCGTGTCCGCCGCCTATGTGCTGGATCCCTTGTACACCGGGCGGTACGCCATTGACGAGGTGACCGTTGTCGCCGAAAGCGGGGCGGAAGCCGTGGCCCCCCTCCAAGTGTTGAGCGTGCGGCCGCTGACGGAGGAAGAAGAGGCGGCGGTCATGCAATTCGCCGCGAACATGGGGCCCGCGTCTGGGCCGCCTGGCCTATGGGCGCGCCATGGCCGCTGGGTCGTAGGCGCTTTCACCGCCCTTGCCGCCGCCGCCGTTCTATGGGGGCTAGCGCGGCGGTTCCGAACCGCCGCCGCGCCCACAGCCACGCCCCGGGAGCGCGCGCTCAACGCTCTCGACGCCCTGGAGTCCAAGGGCGCGCCGGTTCAGGACGGTTGGGATCCGTTTTACACGGAATTGACCGCGATTATCCGCGGGTACGTGGCGGAGCAGTTTGAGATCAAGGCTTCCGAACGGACGACCCAGGAATTCTTGGAGATCGCGGCTATGAGCGGCGTTTTCACGGAAGAGGAGCAAGCCTGGCTTTCGGGTTTGCTGCGTCATGGCGACCGCGTCAAGTTCGCGCGCATGGCGTCGACCGGTGAAGACACACGGCGCCATTTGGACGAGGCCCGCGCGTTCGTTGAGGAGACGGCCGTCCGGCGGTCCGTCCGGCTCGAAGAGGCCGCGGCCTGAGGACATGGCATGAACGGGATTCTTGAAGCGTTCTATTTTGACATGCTCTTGCACCCGTGGGCCCTGCTCTTGCTCGCGGGCGTGGCGGCGCTGCTTGTGGCGGAGATCGGCGCCCGCGCTCCGGGGGTGATTCACCTGTCCACAGGCGCGTCGCTCGCCCAGTTGCCGGCCTCCGCCCGGCAGTGGATGCGCCGGCTCCCCGCCGTGTTGCGGGCGTTGGGCTTGGCGCTGTTGGTTGTCGCGTTGGCCCGGCCGGTTCAGGGCATGCAGCCCGTCACGGAGGATGCGAGCGTCATAGACATCATGCTGTGCCTGGACGTTTCCGGCAGCATGCGGGCGTTGGATTTCTCCATCGGCGGCGAACGGAAGAACCGGCTCGACGTGTCTCAAGACGTGCTCCGCCATTTCCTTGATTCCCGCCGCGAACTGCGCCAAGAAGGGCATATTGACCGCCTCGGCCTCATCCTCTTCGCGGGCTACGCCTGGACGGTCGCGCCGCTCACGATGGACTACGACATTGTGGAGCGGGAGGTGGACCGCGCGTACATCGACCTCGACGATCCCCAGAAGCAAGGCACGGCCATCGGCACCACCATAGGTTTGGCCGTGAGCCGGCTCCGCAATTCCGACGCGGACACAAAGGTTGTCGTCTTGCTCACGGATGGCCGGAACAACACCGGCGAGTTGGACCCGGTCACCGCGGCGTATCTTGCCCGGGACTACGGCATCCGCGTGTACGCCATTGGCGCGGGCTCCCGGGGCGAGGTGCTGATCCCCCAGCGGACGCCCTTCGGCGGCGAGCGGCTGACGCCCGTCAACATCCCCATCGATGACGCCGCCCTTGAAGAAATCACCGGCATAACCGGCGGACAATACTTCCGGGCCACCGACGCCGAGTCGCTCATGCAGGCCTACGACGAGATTAGCGAACTCGAGCGGACGGAAATCGAAGTGACGGAGTACTACCACAATCGTGAGGCCTTCATGCCCTACGCCGCCACGGGCGCCATTGTCCTTGCCCTGGCGCTGTTTGGCCGCCGCTTGTGGTTTGACCCGGTTCCCTGAGGAGGCTGCCCGATGGGAGTTGAATTCGTCTTTGAAACGCGTTTGCTGCCCCTGTGGCTTCTAATCCTCACAGGATCGCTGTTCTTGCTCTGGCTCGCCCTGCGAATCCTCGAGGGCTTGCGCCGGGAACGGTTGCATGAATTCGCCGACGCGGCCCTGGCCCCGCGCCTTCTCGTGGGCAACGACGCCGCCTCGCGCAAACCGCTGGCCTGGCTTACCCTGGGAGGCTTCTTCTTCCTTGCCGTGGCCTACGCGCAGCCCCGTTGGGGACAGGCGATGGTGGAGGTGGAGCGCAAGACTCGGGATGTGCTGGTCGTCTTGGACGTCTCTCCAGGCATGCTGGCCGATGACGTGCGGCCCAACCGTCTGGAGCGGGCCAAGCAAAAGATCAGCCTCATCGCCGAGCGCATGCCTGGCGACCGCTTCGGACTGATTGCTTTCGCTGGAGACGCCGATCTGCTGTGTCCTATTACCAATGATCGCGGCTATTTCCGGGCTGTGCTGCGGTCCGTGGACGCCGGAACCGTTTCCGTGCCAGGCACGGACATCGCGCGGGCGTTGGAACGGGCTGGCGAAACCCTGGCCGCCGCGAACGAAGGGCCGGTGAGCCATTCGTCGGCGTCGCGGACCATCCTTCTCGTGTCCGATGGCGAGGAATTGACCGGCGACGCCGTGGCCGCGGCCCGCCGGCTCGAAGGCGCCGCCCGGATTCACGCCGTGGGCGTTGGGACCGCGGCGGGCGCCGAAATAGAAGCGCCCGATTGGGTGAATGTCCCGCCGGGCGCGCCGCGCTCGGTGACGACGCGGCTGGATGAGGACACGCTGCGCGGCGTGGCCGCCGTTACGGGCGGTAGCTACACCCGTGGGGGCCAGGATACGTGGAACATCGAGCAGATCGCCGAGGGCTTGCAGGCCCAGGCGGCGCGGACCGTCGCCGAGGAGAGCCGGCCCACGCAGATTAACCGCTACCAATGGCCCCTTCTGGCGGCCATTCTCTGTTTCGTGGGTGAGGGCGTCTGGCTGACGTTGATGCCATGGCTGCGCGGCCGGCGCGAGGCGCAAGAGGCGGCCTTGCCCGAAGGAGAACGGGACCATGCCTAAGTGGCCGATCGCCGCCACCGTCGGGGTGGCGGCCGTCACCCTCGCCGCAACGACAGGCGGCCGCGTCCCGCAAGCGGGCTTCGCGGAGGCCAACGAATTTCTGCGCGCGGGCCGCCTTGACGAGGCCTTGGAGCGGTACCGGGAGCTTCAGGTGGAGGCGCCCCGGTCGGAGACGTTGCAGTACAACCTTGGCTGGACCCTCTATGAATTGGGCCTGGAAGAGCGCGCATCGGACCCGGAAAGCGCCATGGAGCGCTTCGATCGCGCCGCCGACGCCTTCAGCCGCGCCCAGGAGTACGCCGGCGAAGCGGATTTCGCGCGGGACGCGGGTTACAACGCGGCGAACGCCCAGGCGCAGACCGCCAAGCAGTTGTTGGCCGCGGGGGATTACGCCACCGCCATCGACGCGTTCCGCGAGAGCATCCGGACGTACGATGAATTCTTGGAGGCGTTTCCGGAACACCATGCCGCGGAACACAACCGCGATCATATGCGCTACCTATTGAAGATGGCCCTCAATATGCCGCCGGAAGAGCAGCAGCAGAGCCAAACGTCGCCGCAAGAGGCGGACGAAGGTCCGGACGGCTCGGAAGATGAGACGCAGCAGCCCGCGCCGGAAGAACAGGAGCGGGATCCACAGCAGGATGCCGATGACGAAAGCCGCGCCCATGGCGAGAGCGGTTCGGAAGAAGCCGAGGCCGACGCGGATGAGGAAGGCGAAAGCCGGGAGCCTGGGGAGTACGAGACCGGCGACCCCGAGGAACTCCCCGCGGAAGCGCGGGAATCCGAGGCTGACCCCGACATTCAGCACAATATCGAAGCCATTCTCCAGCACATCGAGGAGATGGACAATCAAGAACAGCAACAGATGCGCGGCGCCCGTCCCGGCCGGCAAGCCCAAGAGCAGTGGTGGTAGGCATGCTTAGGTTTGCGTGTGTCATGGCTGTGTTGAGCGCTTCCGCTTGGGCGGACTCTGAACCCGAGGTGAAGGTGTCCGTCGCCAGCGAGGCCGTCCCCCATGGCCGGCCCTTCCGGATCCAGGTGGAGGCCACCGGCGTCCGGGTCGGCGAGCCCAAGGTTCCCCAATCCGGACAAGTAGCCATCAACCCCGATCCCGTGGCTCGCGCCAATGAGATCAGCCTGTCAATGACGCGCCAGCCCGTCCAGCGCAAGGTGCGCGTCTACCACGCCCGGGCCACGGAGTATGGCCAGGTCACCGTGCCGCCCTTCGAGGTGGAAATCGACGGCGCCACAATCCAATCGGAGCCCCTGTCCCTTACGGTTGTCGGGGTGGGCGGACCGTCGAACCGTGGCGCGCTGTTCCAGCAGGACTCCGGGCCAGACCCGGGGAGCGCGCAGCCCGTTGCGCCAGGCGGCGACGCGGTGACGTGGGGCGACGTTGTCTTCACCGAGGCCAGCGTCGACAAGACTTCCGTCTATCAAGGCGAGCCCGTGCATCTGACTTTGGCCTTGTGGGCGTTGGACGGACAGGACGTCCGTGTGGGAAGGTACGCCGGCGCCCGGGACGAATACCCCACGACAGAGGGCTTCATCGCCACGGATTACCGGCCCGCCGGACAAGAGCGCCGCGAAGTGGATGGGTTAGCCTACAACGTCATACAGAAGCGATCCGTTCTGTATCCCACGCGGACGGGCCGGTTGACCATTGGATCGTGGCTGTGGGAAGGCATGGCCAGCGCGGGAACGCGGCGGGGTATAGAACGGCGGGAGTACCGGTTCCTCACCGATCCCATCCACGTGGAAGTGAAGCCCCTGCCTCCAGGGCGGCCCGCGGAGTTCAGCGGCGCCGTGGGCGTATACACGTTGGAGGCCGCGGACGTTCCCAGCCGCGCTGAGCAAGGAACGCCCTTCGACATTGCTTTCACCGTCCGCGGGGAGGGAAATCCCCACGGAACCGGCGCGCCTGTTTTTCCTGAATTGGAGAACGCGCGGCTCGTCGACTGGGACCACCGAAGCACTTACGAGAACACGGCGGAGCGGGTGGTGACCGAAAAGCATTTTGTGTATTCGATCTTGCCCATGGAAGGGGGACAGTTGCATGTCCCAGTGGTCCGTTACAGCTACTTCGATCCCGGAGAAGAGGCTTATATCACCGAGTCGGTGGGCCCCTTCGACATTGAAATTGAACCCGCGCCGACACAGCCGGAGCGCGTTGTGGTTGGCGACGAGGAGATCGTCCGAGAGTTCGGCGGCGACGTGTGGGAAGGCGGCATTGCGCCGCTAATGAGCGCCCCCGGCGGGTTGCGGCCCCGTCCGGCTTTTACCTGGCGCGCCGCCACTGGCGCCGCCGCGCCTGTCGCGGCCTTCGGCCTCTTCGCGTTGGCGGTGCGGAGTTGGCGCGCCCGCAATGAGGACACTC
>SLHB01000117.1 GCA_007136375.1 Candidatus Hydrogenedentota bacterium | reverse complement strand
TAAACCCGTACCCTTTTTCATCACTGAACCACTTCACCGTACCTGTCGCCACGTTACTGAACCTCCGTCCTGGGCGTGCTCCGCCGCTCTAGCGGGCGCGCCAAGGCCTGCCCCCCGCGTTCCTTGGGCCGGCTCCCCGGGGGCCACAAAGCCGCCCCAATACCGGCGGCCAGTTAAGCATCTTTACCAATAAAAGTCAATATCCGCCGAACAACTCAATCACCGGATAACCTAGCCGAACTCCTCTGTACGGTCTTGTGCTCGCGCCTGGGAAGGAAGAGCGGCTCGCATCCATTGAGTGAACTCGCGTTGTCGGCATCTTGCCGGCATGCGAGGCAGTCTGGAAGGCGGCGGTACGGGATCGTCGCCGCCACACCGGCCCAATGCGGATCAGCGTTTGATCTGCCTTCCCCCGCGGGCGATAATGTGGCCGTAACCGGGGCCGCTTGGGGTCCGGGTTCAGCCGGAGCAGGGCCATGACGCCTTTTTGGATAGCGCTCTTCCCCTTTGTCCTATTCTTCGCGTGGCTGGTTGCGTTCGGCATGCGAAAGCGGTGCTGCCCCGATTGCGGCGAGGGTCTGTCACCCCTTCAATCGCCATTCACGAAGACCCGGCGCCAATGGCTTGAAGGGGGCCTTCTCTGCGGCAACTGTGGCTGCGAAACCGATACGGCGGGCAATGCGGTAAGTGCAGAGACATGGCCCAAGACTCGGCGGCTGATGGCCAGCGCGGTCTTGGCGGCCTTCCTGCTGATCCTCGCCATTGAGATGCTCGCCATGCTGGTTCAGGGTTAGATCAATCGGCGCGGCCGATTCCCCGTTCTCGCGATAATCACTTCAAGACGCCCGGAGGCGCGGAGCTTCCGGGCGTTCCGCATCAACGGGCCTCCGGGACTTTCCCGCGCGTCCACGACAGGCAGCCCATCCGCCATGACTACGGAGCCGAACGTGAAAGAGATACACTTTTCTCCAGGCCGCTACTACGCGGGCCGGTTGGCAGTCTGGGAGGAGGCCGTCAAAACCGCCGTGGCCCGCTATGATCGCGCGGCCAACTTGCGCCTCGGCGTCTTCGCCGTGGCTCTGGGGACGCTGGCGGCGGCGCTGTGGGGCGGCTGGTTTCATTGGGGGTGGACCGTGCTTCCGGCGGGCGGGTACGCGTGGCTATGCGTGTGGCACGCCGGAATCCTCCGCGCCCAACGCCAAGCCGAAGCGAAAGCGGCCTATTACCGCGAGGGGCTTGACCGGGTTAACGACCGGTGGCGCGGCAAGGGACGCTCGGGAAGCGAATGGCGCCCTGAAGATCATCTGTACGCCGATGACCTCGATCTCTTCGGAGAGGGGTCCCTCTTCGAGCGCTTGAATACGGCGAACACGGTGGAGGGCGGGCGGGCGCTCGCCTCCTGGTTGTGCGCGCCGGCCCCGCGCGAGGAGGTGTTGGAGCGGCAAGCCGCCATCCGCGAGTTGCGGTCCATGGACGCCTTCCGCGCCAAGGCCTTCCTTACTAGGGCGGCGTCCACGCCAAACGGACGGGAGACATCCCTCGACGCCCGCCGGCTGGAGGCGTGGGGCGCGCGGCCGTCCGTCCTTACTGCGGGTTGGCCCCGGACGCTCGCGCGCGCGTTGGCCGGGTTGAATCTTACGTGCCTTGGCGCGGCCCTCCTCTGGAGCGAGCTGCTTGTGTTCTTGGTCTGGCTCCTCGTAATCAACTGGGGGCTCCTCCGGTACATGCGGGGATCGATCCTGGACGCGGTGGCGGGACTCGACCGGGAAGCGGCGGAGCTCGCCACACTCGCCGCCCAAGTCCGCCATTTCGAGACTCAGCCCTTCCGGGCGCCATGGCTGCGACGGCGCCAGGACATCCTCCGGCCGGGCGGCGCGCCCGTAACGGCCCACATCCACCGTCTGCACGCCCTTCTATACCGGTATGAGGCGCCGAACAACGTGCTCTTCGCCATCTTCGGACTCCTCGTGCTGTGGCGCATCCACGCCGCATACGCCATCGAGGCCTGGCGGCGGGAGCACGGCGGGCAGTTAGCGGGCTGGGTACAGGCTCTCGGAACGCTTGACGCCGCCAGCGCGCTGGGCGCCTACGCCTTTGAACGCCCGGACCACGTGTTTCCAATCCTCCGCGCGGACGGCGCCGCCATCGAGATCGTCGAGGGCGGCCATCCCCTGCTGCCGCCGGCAACCTGCGTGCGAAACACAGTGCGCCTTGGTCCAGACACGCGCATTCTCATCGTGAGCGGCTCCAACATGTCCGGGAAAAGCACCTTGCTGCGCGCGGTGGGCGTCAATACCGTGTTGGCCCTCATGGGTTCGCCGGTTTGCGCCCGGGGCATGACCCTGTCCCCGGCGCAGATTGGCGCGACCATCCGCATCCAGGACTCGATTCAACGGGGCATGTCCCGCTTTTCCGCCGAGGTCGATCGCCTCAGCCGCATTTTCGAGGCCGCAAGACAAGGACCGCCCCTGCTCTTCCTGTTTGACGAGATTCTCCACGGCACCAACTCCCACGACCGGCAAGCGGGGGCCAAAGCTTTGGCGGCGCGGCTGCTGGAGCTCAACGCCATAGGCCTGCTTACCACCCACGACCTGGCGCTCACCGCGCTCGCGGACGCCTTTCCCAGCGTAACCAATGTCCATTTCCAAGACCATGTGGAAGACGGCGAGCTCCAGTTCGACTACAAGATGCGGCCGGGAGTGGTGCGAAAGAGCAACGCCCTCGCGCTGATGCGCCGGGCTGGCTTGGACGTCTGAACGCCGCTAAGAAACGCGGCGAAACCGGAAATGAATTGAGGACGCCAAGGGTTATTTCGGGGCGCCGCTGTCACTCCTCGGGGCAGGGCGCCGCGGTGTTGATCCCGCCCGCCGCTTCTGCTATATAAGCGCGGTCCGCCGCCCATTCACCGGGGAACTCCTCCACATTCCGGGCGAGTCCACCGTCTTTTGGAGGGCATTTTGTGACAACTCCATATAGAAAGGAGGTGATAAACCGTGATGCGTTGCACGTTGTGTAACGAGCCCTTCGAGGACATCGAAATCGAAATGAACGAGATCCACGAAATCGAGGGCGAGTACTGGCATACCGAATGCTATGCCGAATACTTTGGCGAGACCCTCGAAGAGGTCTAGCCCCCTTCCAGACGCCCGCGGGGAGCGCGCGGCCGGGACCCGGCCTCGAATCCCCCGCATCGGCCCGGCGCTTTTTGCCGCCTAGCGGCTAAGCGCCGCGGCCCAGCCGTCTCCCCCTGGGTGATCACCCTTTTGCCAGCCCTGGCAAAGAAGGAGCGGCCGGCGCCCTACTAGTACATGCGCGGCGTCATCCTCTTTTGTTATACTCGCGTTGCTTTTTGATTTGGTTCCCGTTGCAACCGCGCCTGGACATCGGGGATAAAGGACATAAGCAACTTTGGCCGAGCAACAGGGAGAACGATAACGTGGCAGACCAAAAAGACAAAGGGCGCGGCGTCCTGGACCAAAGCCTCCCCTTCGAACGGCGGCTCATCGAGCTAGAAAGCCATCTCGAGCGCGCGGCTTCGGACCAGGAGCGCCAGGAAATAGAAGGCGAGCTCGAACGCGAGCGGGAAGCCGTATTCGCCAACCTGTCTCCGTGGCAGCGGGTCCAATTGGCCCGGCACGCCATGCGGCCCCGGATGCTGGACTATACGGCCCGGGTGTTTGACGACTTCATCGAGCTCCACGGGGATCGCCTGGCCATGGACGACCCAGCCATGGTTGGCGGAATCGCCCGGTTTCAAGGAGAGACCGTCATGGTGGTCGGTCAACAGAAAGGCGTGACCACCGAAGACAAGGTCCAGCGCAATTTTGGAATGGCCCATCCAGAAGGCTACCGGAAGGCCCTGCGCTTGTTCCGCCTTGCCGAACGGTGGGGCCTGCCCGTGATCACCTTCGTGGACACGCCGGCGGCTCATCCGGGCATCGAGGCGGAAGCCCATGGCCAAGGCCCGGCCATCGCCACCAACCTCCTGGAGATGCTCAAGCTCCGGACACCTATCTTTTCCGTCATCCTCGGCGAAGGCGGAAGCGGCGGCGCTCTCGGCGTGGCCGTGGGCGATTGGGTGGCCATGTTCGAGCACGCCATTTACGTCATATGTCCTCCCGAACGCTGCGCCGAAATCCTCTGGCGCGACGTGGAGAAGAAAGAGATGGCCGCTTCCGCCTTGCGGGTCACGGCGGAAGAGTTGAAGGAGTTGGGGACCATCGACAAGGTTTTGGCCGAGCCGGCCGCGGGCGCGCACCGCGATCCTGAGGCGGCCGCCCAAACGCTGGCGGAAGAGATCGAGTTCTTCTTGGAGGAGTGCAAGCGGGAACGGTGGACGCCCAGCCAGCGGCAAGCCAAGTTTCAGAACATGGGCATCTATCAGGAGACGGCGGGATAGTCCCTTCCGATTCCGCCCGGGAAGCGGGATAGAGCGGCTGTCCGGCGCTATCACACCTCGCCGCCCGCGCGGCGGAATTCCAGATCCCGCGCCGTTTGTGGCACAATCATGACGCACGATCAAGAGAGCGCGAGGCGGGGACTGGGTCAAACCAAGGATGGGGCGGTGCTGATCAGCGCGCGTGTACGGCCGGGAGCGTCGCGGCCGGTGTTGTGGCGCGCCGCGGAAGGCCTTCGAGTGACGGTGACGGAACCGGCCGCCGGCGGGGCGGCGAACAAGGCCGTGATAGCGTTAACCGCCAAGACCCTTGGCGTGGCCAAGGGGGCCGTAACCATTTACCGGGGCGCCAAATCCCGGAATAAGATCCTGCGGGTCGATGGTCTCGCCCTGGCGGACGTGGAGGCGCGTCTGCCGGTTCAAAGCAGTTAGTGGCCGAGGGAGCATTGTGTCTAACCAAAAGCAGATGGCCGACGAGGCCGCGCGCGTCATACAGCAAGAATCATCGGTACGGCCGGAAGCCGCCATCATCCTCGGCACGGGGTTGAGCGGGCTTGCGGATCAAATTGAAGTGGACAAACGGCTCTCCTACGAAGCCATCCCCCACTTTCCCCAATCCACCGTGGAGACCCACGCCGGAGAGTTGATCCTGGGGCGGTTGGCGGGCAAGGCCATCGTGGCTCTGTCCGGCCGTTTCCACTACTACGAAGGCTATAGCCTCCAGCAGGTCAGTTTTCCCGTGCGGGCGGCCAAGGCGCTAGGCGTCCACACGTTGATCGTGTCCAACGCCTGCGGCGGGTTGAATCCGGAGTTTTCGGCGGGCGATCTCATGGTGATCACGGACCACATCAACCTGATGGGCGGGAACCCCCTTATCGGCCCGAACGACGACGAGCTTGGCCCCCGCTTTCCGGACATGTGCGAGCCCTACACCAAGGATCTCATTGCCCTCGCGGAGCAGAAGGCGCTGGAGTTGGGCATTCCCCTGCGCCGCGGCGTCTACCTCGGCTGGCCGGGCCCCTGCCTTGAAACCCGGGCGGAATACCGATTCATGCGCATCATCGGCGCCGACACCGTGGGCATGAGCACCGTGCCCGAGGTGATCACCGCCGTCCACGCGGGGCTGCGCGTTCTCGGATTCTCCGCCATCACGGACGAATGCTTCCCCGACGCCCTTGAGCCCGTCAACATTGAAGACATCATTGCGTGCGCCAACAGCATCGAACCGAAGATGACCCGGCTCGTGCTCGCCTGTCTGGAGTCCCTCGATGGCGGTCACTGACGCAGCGCCTTCCACGGGCGGCCGCCTCCCGGCGGCGCAATCCCGGCGCGGGACCAACTGGAGCAGCCTATGACCAACAACATTATCCGCGGCCTTTTTATCGGCGCGTGCGCAATCATGGGCTACGTCTGGGCGTTGGTAGCCACGCAAGACGCGCCGGCGGCGGATCCGCCCTACTACCAGATGTTCCTGGTTCTGGGCGCGGGCGGCGGGATCATCGTCAGCGTGCTCATCCTTTTCGCCTTGCGCTTCGTAACGCAGGAGCTCTTTGAGCGCATCTCCCCCGCGCTCGTCGCCATTGCGCTGGCCATGATCGTGGGCTATTCGCTAAGCCAGTACATCGCCTACCTATTCAACATTGAAGACATCGCGGTTCATACCCTACTGACCGCAACGCTCGTCCTGCTATTCGGCTACGTGGGCATCTCCCTGGGCCTTACTCGGGCCTCCAATTGGGAGTCCCTTATTAAAGCGGTGCGGAAACGCCACTTCGAGAACGGCAACCCGAAGCTCGTCGACACCAGCGTCATCATCGACGGACGGATCGCCGATATCTGCGCCACGGGCTTTATCGAAGGCACCCTTATCATTCCCCGCTTCGTCCTGCACGAGTTGCAACGGATCGCCGACTCCTCCGACGAACTGCGGCGGGCCCGGGGCCGGCGCGGCCTCGACTTGCTCAAGACCATCCAGGACGCGTCCGTGCAGCGGAAGGTGGATGTGCAGGTCGTGGAGGACGATCCGCAAGACGTGCACGACGTCGACAGCAAGTTGGTTAGGCTTGCCCGGGAATACGGAGCTAAAATCATCACAAACGACCTGAACCTGAACAAGGTCGCTCAGATCGAAGGCGTGGAAGTCCTCAACATCAACGATCTCGCCAACGCCGTGAAGCCCGCTGTGTTGCCCGACGAAGAGATGCAGGTGCGCATCGTCAAGGAAGGCAAGGAAGCCTTCCAAGGCGTGGGCTACCTCGACGATGGCACCATGGTGGTGGTGGACGGCGGGAAGAACCACGTGGGCAAGGAAGTCGCGGTCGTTGTGACCAGCGTGCTGCAGACAACGGCGGGCCGGATGATCTTCACGCGGCTTCAAAACGTCGCGTCGTGAAGGCGCAGCTTGTGCTTCCGGCCGCCGGCCAGGGACTGCGCCTGGGCGCCGGCCAGCCGAAGGCGCTTGCGTCCCTTGGCGGGCGCGCCCTCTTGATCCACACCCTGTCCCGGTTCGCGCCCCTCGGCCTCGTCCGTACGGCGGTCATTCTGGCGCCGGCGGGCCACACGGAGACGTACGAGGCCCTGTTGGGGGAGTTCTTCCCCGGTCATGCGTGCACGGTGCTGGAGGGCGGCGCGGAACGGCAGGCGTCGGTGGAGCGCGGCATAGCGGCGCTGGAGGGCGAGACGGACATCGTGGTCATCCACGACGCGGCGCGGCCTTTTCCGCCAGAGCAAGCCGTCCGGGAAGCCATGGAAGCGGCCAACGGCGAGTACGACGGCGCGACCGTCGCGTTGCCTTGCGCGGACACGATCCTCGTGGGCGACACGGAGCAACTCTTGCGGCACACGCCGGAGCGTCGCTACATGTGGGCCTGTCAGACGCCCCAGGTCTTTCCGGTTGCGGTCATCCGGGCGGCCCACGAACGGGCGCGGACCGAAGGCTTCCAAGCCACGGACGACGCGTCCCTCGTGCAGCGCATGGGCGGCCGCGTGAAGCTGGTGCACGGCTCTCCCCTCAACTTCAAGGTGACGTCCGCGGCTGACTTGGCCTTGGCCGAGGCCGTATACGGGAACGCATTGGCATGACAAGTCCCTTTCGCGTTGGCTTGGGTTACGATCTCCACCGGCTGGAGGAGGGCCGGCCCTTGGTTCTCGGCGGGGTGACGATTCCCTACGCCTTTGGCCTCGCGGGCCACTCCGACGCCGACGTCCTCGCTCACGCGGTTACGGACGCCATTCTGGGCGCGGTCAACCTGGGCAACATCGGCGTGCTCTTTCCCGACACGGACCCCGCGAACAAGGATCTGGACAGCATGATCTTCCTGCGGGAGGCCATGAAACGGCTCGGAGAAGCCGGATACGCCCTCGTGAACGTGGACACGGTCATCGTGGCGCAGCGGCCCAAGCTGAACCCCTACACCGCCCGAATGGCCGCCCGTCTCGCCGCGGAGATGGGCCTGCCGGAGGACGCCGTCTCGGTAAAGCCCAAGACCAACGAGCACATGGGACCAGAAGGCCGGGGCGAAGCCATCTCCGCGCAGGCCGTGGTGCTCGTTCAGCGCGCGGCGGACGGCTGACGGGGCTCCTCTCCTCGGCGGAGCGTCGACCAACACCCATGACACACGGGGCGCAGGAACGCGACATGGAGCCTAAAGAGCGCCTAGACGCTCTGGTGCAGCAGCGCACGGGCTTGACGCGTTCCCAGGCCCAGGGCCTCATTCTCACCGGCAAGGTCTTCGACGGCCACGGCAAGCGC
>SLHB01000211.1 GCA_007136375.1 Candidatus Hydrogenedentota bacterium | reverse complement strand
CTTTTGCCGAGTTCGCCCTCGCTGTTCTCCTCCATCTTCCGCATGACCAGCTCTTGATTCAGCGAACCCATGTTGACGCCAATGCGCACGGGCTTGCCGTGATCCGCCGCGACATTGCAGATGGTGGAGAACTGCGCGTCCCGCTTCTTGCCCCGCCCCACGTTGCCGGGGTTGATGCGGTATTTGTCGAGGGCCTCGGCGCAGGCCGGGTGCTCCGTCAGCAGCCGGTGGCCGTTGAAATGAAAATCACCGATCAAGGGAGCCGTCACGCCTTCGCCGCGGACGCGCCGCGCGATCTCGGGAACGGCGGCGGCGGCCTCGGCCGTGTTCACGGTGAGCCGGACCAGTTCGCTGCCCGCGTTGGCGAGTTCGCATATCTGCCGGGCCGTGCTCTCCACGTCGGCGGTGTCGGTGTTGGTCATGGACTGGACGACGACAGGCGCGCCGCCGCCGACCATGACGCCGCCCACGGAGACGCCAATGGTCTCCTTTCGTGGCGCTATGGGCATGAAACTGAGACTCCCTTGCTTAGACAGAACTGATGTGCGCACGGTTGCGCGCCCGGTGGAAGATTGGGGCCGCCGGAGGAGCGGTTGTGTCGGAAGGCCCGCGTTCATTATAGCGCGATTTCCGGCCACGGCGCCATCTGGGTCCGCGCCCCCAGATCGCCGGGTTGGGGAGATGTCCGCCTTCGCGCCGCTTACGCCGGGGCGGCCGCGCGCTTGGCGGTTTTCTTCTTCTTGCTTTTCGTCTGGCCGCAGCCCTTGCAGTTGCCGCAACTCTTGATGCGATCCGTCACCAGATCCACGGCGATGTTGCCGTGGATGGTCCAGCGGCCGTCGGCGTAGGCGATGTCGGACACAGCGAACTCGTCGTGTTTTCCGCCCGCCGCCACGCCGCAAAAGACTTCCAACGCGGACTTGATCGCGTACAGGTGCTTCAGGCTGAGGAACTCGAGGAGCTCCTCGCCGATGGGGAACTCGGCCAGATAGTCGCCGGCTTCATATTCCAAGAGATCCTCGGCGGGGCGGCCATGGAGTTGATCCAGGAGCAGGGATTCGCGGCCCACGCCCTGGCCGCAGGTCCGCTTGGAAAAGGCGTAGTGTAGAAGGCGGCTGTCGTCGTCAAGCTCCAGCGAGATGCGTTCCGTTACGTCGCTACAGGGCACAAAGGGCCCTCCTTGTCATGCCTTCGCCGCCGCTTCTTCCACCTTGGCGGCGAAAACGAAATCGCTCTCGGTGAGCCCGTTGATCTTGTGGGTCCAGATCTCAACCCGCACCTTGCCGTACGCGAGGTGGATGTCGGGGTGATGATCTTGTTCCTCGGCGATGTGGCCCACCGCGTTCGTGAACTTCAGCGCCTCGGCGAAATTGGGAAACTTGTAGGTCTTTTCGAGGCGCTGTTCGTCGGCCAGTTCCCAGCCGCTATTGAGTTCCGCGTGAAGACGGGCGAGCTCCTCGCCTTGCAGGGGGGGCACGCCGCCCTTACAGGGCACACATTCTTTCTTCGCCAGATCCGCCATGGGCATTGCGGTGGACTCCTCTCTCCCCTCGTCCCGGCGCGTCCGGCCGCAGTGGCGCGGCGTCAGACGTCGAAGACGGGACGGGGCCTTGGTTTCCAGATGTTGAGGTCGGATTCTTCGTCGAGGGCGACGGCCCCGTAACGGAGGGTGTAGGGCTCCTCTCCGTGGGGGTAGTATGTCGCGGTGATTTCCTCGATGTCCCACGCCCCCTCGTCTGGGCCGCAGAGCGTCAGCGTGTGCGGGAAGCTGTCGGGCACGCCGGTGACTTCGAGGGTTTCTCCGCTGTCCGCGCCGCCTTCCTGCTCGTCGAATTCGAGGCAGAATCCGTTGATGGAATAGCGCGGCGTATCCTTCAGGGGCCGTTCGCCCGTCTTTATCTTCAGTTGAAAGGATTCAAGCCTAGGCATACGCGCTCATCCCCGGCGGCAATTCGCTGTAATAGGGGTTCGTGCCCGCCGCGTGGTCCGTCTCGTCGAGGATGGCCCCGATCTGGGGCACGGCCTCGCGGAAGGCCTGGTGGATGCCCTGTTTTAGGGTGATGGTCGACGCCGCGCAGCCCTGGCAGCCGCCCATCATGCGGATGTAGACCGTGTTGCCTTTCACGCCCTCCAGCGCGATGGCGCCGGAGTGGGCCGCGATGCCCGGGTTGATCTCCGTTTCGATGACCCGCTGGAGGGTTTCGGCGATTTCGTTTTCCGGCGGGACATTCTCCCGGAACTCCGGCGTGACCACGTCCTCGCCCGCGTCCAAGTGCTCGCGGATGGTCTGACCGATCTGCTTCGCGAGATCATCCCAGCCGCCGCGCGCCATGGGGTCCCGCGAGACCGTGACGTTCGCGCCGTGGATGGTGACGCATTCGACGCCGTCCAGCGCGAAGAGCTTCTGGGCGAGGGGCGAGATATCCGCTATGTGGGGGAAGGGGATCCAGACGGACAAGCCCTCCAGCACGGCGCGATCCACCATGAACCGGCAGGAGTTGAAGTCTTCGCTCACTTCCGCCTTGATGCGGATTCCCCCGGCGTGCGGGGACGCTTCCTCGGCGTCATCGGTGAGAAGGACGGGTTCGATGATGTTTCGCGGCGGCCGGGGTTTGGGCATGTCGTCCCACGGCTCCGTCTCGTCCTCGTCGTCGAGAATGGGATTCAATTGGGTGATGTATTCGCCGCCGAAGAGCTGGTCATCGTCCTTTTGTTGGGACTGCTCTTTCGCGGCGTCACCGGCGGCGGAAGTCTCCTCCGTTTCCGGAGCCGCGTCCTTGCCGCCGAACACTCTTGAAAACCAACTTGGCATATCCGCGTTACCTCGTTGTAAAACCGCCTTTCGTCCCGGCGGACCGTGTAAATCCGAGCGCGCCAGACCGTTGACGGCGCGAGAAAAAACCGCCGCGGACGCTCCGCTTTCGGAACGTCCGCCTATGTTGGGGATACACGCGCGCCCCGGGGCTTTATTCCCGCGCCGGTCCGGAGGCCGGGCCTCAGCGGCCCTGCGCGGCGCACCATTCGAAGAGGGTCCGCCACTCTCGCCGTTGCATTTCCGCCAGATGGGGATCCCCGGCGCGGTAGTTCTCCTCCACGCTGTCGATGAACCTGTGCGGATCGTAGCCGGGGATCTGGTCCATGGCGGGATGACGCCCTGTTCTGCGGAACCAATAGTGGCTATTGCCGAAGTCGCCTTCCCGCCGGTGCATGATGCCATGCCAGAAGGAGCCCGTGCTGTCGTGCATGCCTTGGCTGATCTCATGGCTGTGGTCCAATTCGTCAACGTACAGCCAAAGGCCCGCCGCCAATGCCGGCTGGGCTTGAATCACGGGGTCTTCCAGGATGGCCGCCACCGTCTTCCGCAGGTCCGCCGGCGCGCCCTCATGGACCACCAGACGCTCCATGGCTTGCTCCGGCGGCAAGGCGTCGAAGAGCGGTTGCACGGCTTTTGCAACGGGTTCGGGCAGATTCATGACGGCTTCGTCTCCTTCCGCTTGAGGTTTCGTCTTGAATAGACACAATTGGGGTGTATTGTACCGGAGGTCTCCCGGCGCCGTCATCTTTAAAATGCTTCCATTACCGACGGGGAAATGAAGGGAATGGCGCTGTAATGGGAAGGCGGGAACTTACCGTGGCCGCGCCAGACGGGAGCTGCAACCGTCCTGGCGGATCGGGAAAGGCACGCCCCCGGGCGTCACGGCGTGGACAAGGCGTTTGCCGCCCGGGAAGGCGCGGAGGGTTCTTGGCGCCCAGCGGGAACAGGACTTCGGGGACGTCTGATCGCGTCTCGCTCAGGAAGGCGAGACCGCGCCCCGGTTCCACTCGTGTTCGATCGTGCGCACGATGTTGTCGTGCTCTTCGTCCCCCAAATCCAAGAAACGGACGCCGAAGGCCGTTCCGCCAGTGGGCTGGGCCTCGGCCCAACAGATCTTGCCTTTACACTCCACGGTGTACGCCACGGGCTCCAATTGCATGTATAGCAGCACGTGTTCCTCTGGCCGGGCCCGGTGGTTCGCTGTGAACCGCGCGCCCTCGGGGCTGACGTCGACCGTGGTGGTGGCGTGCACGGAAGGGTCGTTGTGGAATCTCAGCCAAACGCATACGGACAGTTCGAAGCGCTGATACCGCCGCCGATCACTGCTTTCTTCCGGCGTAAACACGATAAAGTCCCTCCACATTGCCGTCCCAACCGCTGCGGCCTTCCCATGGAGCATTATATCACATAATCTCCCCCTTACGTAGATGCCTTTTCCGTGGGAAAAGTTGCGTCGCCGCATTCTTGAGCAAGATGGACGGAGGGTTTGTCACATCTGACTGGGACAGGGCGGACGCCTCGTTCGGGAAGAGCAGCCGTTGCGGCTCAGAATAGCCTGCGCCCGTCCGATGGCGGCGGCTCCAGGCCGATGTGTTTGCAGGCCTGAGCCGTTGTCACCCGGCCTTGCTGGGTCCGCTTGAGGAATCCGATCTGGATAAGGTACGGCTCATGCACCTCCTCCAGCGTGCGGGCCTCCTCGCCGATGGCGACGGCGAGGGAGTTGAGGCCCACTGGGCCGCCGTTGAACTTGCTGGCCACGGTATGGAGGATGGCCTTGTCCATGTCGTCCAGGCCCAGGTTGTCGATGCGGAGCATGTCGAGGGCGCCCGCGGCCATTTCCCGGGTGATGACGCCGTCGCCCTTGATCTGGGCGTAGTCCCGGGCGCGGCGCAAGAGGCGGTTGGCGATGCGCGCCGTGCCCCGGGAGCGGGCGGCGAGTTCGTAGGCGCCGCCGGGCTCGATGGCCACGCCAAGGATGCGCGCGGCCCGCATGATGATGGTTTGGAGTTCCTCCGGCGCGTAGAAGGCAAAGCGGCAGGTGTCGCCAAAGCGGGCGCGCAGCGGCGGGGTCAACAAGCCGGCTCGGGTGGTGGCGCCCACAAGGGTGAAAGGCTTCAGGCCGATCTTCATGCTCCGCGCCGATGGACCCTTGCCGAGCATGATGTCGACCTCGAAATCCTCCATGGCGGAATAGAGCGTCTCTTCCACGGCGTGGTTCAAGCGGTGGATTTCGTCCAGAAAGAGGATGTCGAAGGCTTCCAGGCCCGTGAGAATGGCCGTTAGGTCCGCCTGCCGCTCGATGACGGGTCCCGAGCTGGCCTTGATGGAGACGCCCATCTCGTTGGCGAGGATGCGGGCCAGCGTCGTCTTGCCCAAGCCGGGCGGCCCGCAGAGCAACACGTGGTCCAAGGGTTCGCCGCGCTGGCGGGCCGCGGGAATGGCGATCTCGAGCTTTTCCTTTATCGCCGCTTGCCCCGGAAAGTCGGCCAGCCGCTGGGGGCGTATCTGCTCTTCCAGGGCCGCGTCTTCCGGCGCGGGCGCGGGGCTCATCACTTCGTCGTGGGCCATTTGCTCCTTGCTCCCCGGGACGGACCGGCGCGGCCCGGTCCCGGACAATCACCCGGCCGTTCCGGCGCTTCGAGGAGCGCCACATAGGGGCGGTTCGAAGGCGTCTTCAGCGTCACGGCGCCCCGGTCGCCCCAGTTGTCCCGGTCGCCTTCCCACCGCACCGCCACGGTCTCCGGCTCCGACCATGTCAACTGGTCGATGTCCAGCCACCGGACAACCAGTTCATCCATGTACACCCAGGGGTCAAGGTCCGCCACGAAACGCCCCGGCGGAAAGTATATCGCGTATTGCGCGCCGATATTGGCGGACGCGTACGCCTCCATGGAGGCCGGCGCCGCCACGTGGCGCGACAGGAGATCGTTGCGGGGCGCCGCCGCGAAGATATCAAATTCATCAAGGAGCATGCGCATCGCCTGAAGATTCGTTTGGACCCGCTCGTTCAAGCCGGCGCCCCAGGCCCGGGGCTCCGCCGGACGATGGAACCGGCTTGAAGCGCAACCGGCGAAGATGTTGCGCCAGAAGCGATTGACCGCTTCCGTCTCGGTTCCCGCCGAGTAGTTCCGGCCGTCCAAGGCGCCGTACACCTTCTCGTTGTTCATAGGCATGGGTCCCGCGGAGTGCGAGGCGATCCGTTGCCGCCATGTCAGGATGTTTTCCCAATGTCCTTGCTTTGTTCCGCCCCGGGAATCCTGATTGTTCTGAGAGATCTCCACGAACCCGTAGATATCGCGGAAGGTCATCGCGTGGCGCACCGAATCCGAGGGATCGAACTGCATGCTGGTGACGTAGACCTCGCGGTCCTGGGCCGCGGCCGCGTCGCGGATGTATTCGGCCCAATGATTCTCCCAGACGGCGCCCTCGGAGCTTTCGTTGTTGATGTTGTAGAGCACATGGCCGTACGCGAAGGTGACGGATAGCAGCTTGTCGATATAGTTCGCCTGGTGGTGGAGCCCTTCGTTGTTCCCGGTTTCCACGGTGTCGTAGAAATCTTCGCGGCTGCCTATGACGCCGGGGCCGTAGTTGACATTGTTGTCGGGGTTCCAAGGGTGTGCGGACCAGGGGCCCGACGCGATGTCAAAAGTGTCCCAGAGCGTCAGTTGGACGATGGCGCCCCGTTCCCGGGTCTCGCGGAGAAAGAACTCCAGCCGGTCCCAGTATTCCTCGTTCCACTCGCTCAAGTCGTACACGCCCGCTTCGGTTTCACGGAAGGCGTAAACGTTGCCCTCGTCGCGGTCGGACATGGTGTTCCGGACGTAGTTGCCGCCCACGGACGTGAGGAGATCCAGGTGATCCGTGAGCTGTTCGCCCGTCCACTGGAAGAGGTTGTCCTGATCGCTCCCGCCAATCAGCACGAGGGGTTCGCCGCCGTACTCCCAGTACCAGGGGTTCTTGTCCCACGGGCGGATCGACGGAGTTTCGGCCGCCGCGGCGGCGCCCGCGAGCGCCATCAGTATAAACGCGGCGAGCCCGGGCTTGAAACGGTTCATCATGGGTCCCTCCTTACGGCCGCCCCCCCCGGCGGGAACGTTCTCTCGTTACGCTTTCGCCAAGGTCCGCAGCGCGGCCTTCACCAGTTCTTCCTCCGGCGCGTCCGCGCCCAGCGTCTTCCGGGCCGTCTCCGCCGCCTTGCGCGCCTCGGGCAAGGTGCAGCCCAGGGAACACAACGCAGCCGTCACGTCGTCGCTCGCGGGACCGGTCCCCGCGCCTTCCGGCTCCCCTAGAATGGCGTTGAGCTCGCCGTCCTGTCCCGCCTTGGCCTTCATCTCCAAGACCAGCCGCTGCGCCGTCTTCTTGCCGACGCCCGGCACGCGCGTGAAGGCCGTGACGTCGTTGTCCATCACGGCCGCGCCAAACTCCGGCGCGCTCATGGTGGACAGGATCGCCAGCGCCATGCGCGGTCCGACGCCCGAGACGCTCAGGAGCGTTTTGAACAGAGCCTTCTCCTCTTCGTGGAGGAAGCCAAAGATCTGGAAGCTGTCCTCCCGGATGTGACAATAGGTTCGCAGCGTCACGGGCTGGTCCCGTTGGAGCCGGTTCAGGACGTCGGTGGGGGCGAACACTTCGTAGCCGGCGCCGTTCACGTCCAGCTCGACGTGGTGCAGCCCTTTGGTGGCCACGGAGCCGCGAAGGAAAGCAAACATGGGGGCGTGGGTCCATTCCTGCGTTGCGCCTTTCCGCCCGTTGCATGGCGCCCTCTGATCCGGCACACTAGGCCTTTCGGGGGAGCGCCGCAAGCGGAAAGGAGAAGTCTTATGAAGTTCGCTACAGAATACCTGTGGTTCAACACGGAGAACAAGCGGGACTATATCAATATCACCGAGACCGTCGAGGATGTAGTGAAAAAGAGCGGCGTCCGCGAAGGCATGGTCCTCGTTAGCGCCATGCACATCACCGCCGCCGTCTACGTCAACGACGCGGAGTCGGGCTTGATCGAAGACATCGATGAGTGGTTGGAACAGGTGGCGCCCTTCAACATCAACTACCGCCATCACCGCACGGGCGAGACGAACGGGGACGCCCATCTCAAGAGCCTGCTTATACACCATGAGGTCATCGTGCCCATTACCGAGGGCAAGCTCGACCTCGGCCCATGGCAACAGGTCTATTACGCCGAGTTCGACGGGCAGCGCAAGAAGCGGGCCATCATCAAGGTCATGGGCGAATAGGCTTTGTTGGGCCGCCGGCGCCGCGGTGCAATCCCGCGGCGGCCCGGCGCGCCCACCCTTGTCCGGCTACCGGATGAACGCGCCGGTGGGATCGGGCGGATCTTCGTGGTCCACCCG
>SLHB01000115.1 GCA_007136375.1 Candidatus Hydrogenedentota bacterium | reverse complement strand
GGGCAGGCGTTCATCGCCGAGGCGTTCGATCTGCCGCAACGCGGCGGCGTCGCCATCGAGGGCGAGCACGTAGAGGGCGTAGGCCGTCTCCAACTGACGCCGCGCCTGGCCTCCCGTTTCGCCCAAGGCAAGGTTCCGCACGTAGTCCTGAAGGGCGGCGAAGCCCTCCTCCGGTACACGCAGTTCCTCGTCGCTCCGCGCAAGGGTCAGGAAATGAAGCGCGTACACCGACGCGTAATCATGGGCCTCATAGCTGCCCGGCCAGAACGCGAGGCCGCCGCCGGGGGTCTGGGACGCGAACAACCGGTTGACGCCTGCTTGCAGATAGACGTCGAGTGGCTCGTCCTCGTCTTCCAATGCGGCGTCCGTCAGTCCCTGGTGTTGACGGAGCAAGTACAAGGGCAGCAAGCGGCTAACCTGTTGCTCCACGCATCCGTAGGGATAGCCAACGGCGTACTCCAAGGCCCGTTGAAGCTTCAGCACGGGTTGCGCGCTTACGGCGATCTCCACCGCGCTGTGCTCATCATCCAAGAACGCGTCCGGGCTAAAGCTCCGGGTCTCGCCCGGCGCCAGGATGGCCAAATCATACTCGGACTGGTACACGGCGGGATGCCGGACGGGAATGTCCACGGTGCTCTCCACGGACTCCAGGTAGTCCCCGTCCTCGTTGAAGATCAACGCTTCCCACGCCACCGCGCCCTGTCCCCGCTCGTTGGCCGCGGCCAGTTGGGCATCGGCCGTCCCTTCGCTGCCGGCGGGGATAACGAGTTCGGCGCTCGCGTTGACCGGTTCCAGCGCCCCCTCCGTTTCCCAGGCCAAGGTAACCGTCACCGGCTCATCCGTCGTGTTAAACACCGTGGCCCGGGAAGTAAACTCATCGCCGGGCAGGAGGAACCGAGGCTGGTTGGTTCGGAGCATGTACGGAGCACGGACATACACCCGGGCCTCGGCGCCGCCCACCGCCGTGGAGGACGCCGCGACAGCCGCGAGGCGCAGTTGGCCGGTGTAATCCGGAATGTCGAGCGGAATCGAAGCGCGGCCGAATTCGTCCGTCTCCACCACGCCCGACCACAGGGCGACAGGCTGAATCCAGGTGTCGCCGATGGTGTCGACCCGCGTTTCGAGATCCACCCCGCCACCGGGCGTGGGACCGTCGAAATCATAGGCGATACGGTCATAGTAGTGGGCAAGCTTGCCCTCCGGCCGTCGCGTTCGGGTCAACCATCCATAGGGATCCGGGCTCACATATCCCGTGATGGAATGGATGCCTTCGTCGACGGCGGCGAGCGTCAATTCCACGGGGCCCGGCATGCCGAAAGCGGCGCCGACCGTCACATCCACCTCCGTCGTGCTTCCCGGCGCCAAGGCTTCCGGCAGGTCGTCGAAAGCGACGCTCAACTCGCGCCGCTCGTCTCGCACGGGAACATTCAGCCGCGCCGTGCTTGAGAAGGGGTACATCTCCGTCCGGCCCACATCGATGGCGTGAATAACCGTGGCCACCGCCCAGATGTTCGGGTAATAGGTTTGCCGCACCTGGAAGCGGGCGTACCCCACGCCGTCCTCGATGGTCACGGGGATCATCCGCTCGATCTCCTCGCCCTGCAACACCACGACGCCGTGGCCGTCGAAAGGCGCCTCGACCCGGATTTCGGCCAGGTCGCCAATCCGGTACCGGTCCTGATCCCGGGTTAGCTTGACCAGGCCCGGCTCCGCGGGATCGACTACCTCGCAGCGGCCGCCGTAGGAATAGAAGCTCTTCGTGCTGTAGAGGGGCGTGTCCGGATGGTGGACCCGGACGCGGTAGTAGCCGTACCCGGTGACATTGAAGCCCACGCTTCCCCGGCCCTCCTCTAGCTGAACCTCCCGCGTCTCCACGGGTTCAAAGGCTTCCGACCAGCCTGGCTCGTGATGGCTGTAGTAACGGCGGACATGATAGTTCCACGCTTGCCGCTCCAGCGTAACCTCGACGGCGTCCAGGTCCGCGGGGTCCCCATCCGGCTGAGCCACGGCGGCCGTCACGGTCACCCCTTGGCCACCCGGGCCCTGAGCCACGGCCACGCCAGGAACCGTGTCTGAGGTGAACAGAAACGTTTCGTCCCTACCCGTAACGGCGCGGCCGCCCAATTCGAAGACGCGGCCCAACGCCTGGGCGCGCAAGGGCGATGTGGCGTCCGCCCAAGCTTGGTACAGGAAGGAGAACATGGCGTCGCCTTCCTCATCGGTCACCGCGCCGCCCAAGGGCACGCGGGCCGTGCTGAATTCGCTGTCGTTTCCGAAACGGAAACCATCCCAGCCATCCGGCCGCCAAGCGTCGCTACGCTGTAAAAGAACCTCCGCCTCGGCCTGGCGGTTCGCCGCCGACGCGCCGAAGAGATGCTCGGCGTGCACGCGCACGTCATAGCGCTCTCCGGCCATCCACCAATCGTCGGCGATGGCGACCTCCGGCGCGATGCGGTGGGGCACGAAGTCTTCCAAATTAAAGGTGTAGGTCCCGATGGGATCGTCGTCGCCGGGAACGGTGATACGCACCTCATACTCGCCCGTCGCGTAAGCCGGGTCCGTCTCCAAATCCAGGCCCGCTGCGCCCAACGCGGAGAGTTCCGTGGGCTCGGACAGGAGTTCCCGTCCATTCGGCCGGATCACCGTGACCCTCAGGGGCACATCCGGGAGGGCGTCGCCATAGTTTGTACGGACAAGCCAGCGCAAATGGACGATCTCGCCCGGCCGGTACAACTCCCGGTCGGCGTAAATGAAGGCGTCGTAGTCCTCGCGGCCGTACCCCGGCATGTCGTCCCGGAAGGCCAGGATGTCTTCCGAGCGGGGCTCCAATTCTAGGAAGGTGTAGTCCTCGCCATGCTCGACGACGGCGACGGCCGGCGTCCCCAGGGAAGTGTCAAAGTCCCGGAACTGGGCGACGCCCGCTTCGTCGGTTTCCCCTTCGCCCAACACCTGGTTCCGATCCGAATACACGGTCACCGCGGCGCCGTCCCGGGGTTCGAGGGAGGCGAGGTCGTGGGCGAACAGGATGAGTCCATCGTCCTGCCAGTGGGACAGCACGCCCATGTCCGTCCACAGGAGGACCTTCGTATCGCGCGGCCCTTCCTCAGTGATGGCCTCCAGTGTGAAGACGCCGCGCCGGTCGCTGGGAAACAGTTCGTCCAGGTCGATGGGCGTCGGCGTGTTCCGGTCGGGCCGATGGACCAGTTGCAACTCCTCCTCGTGGATTTGTTGGCTCCACGAGTTGATGAGGGCGTGACTGCCTTGGCCACGCCGGATGTCGTTCATGGCCACGGCGATGTTGCCGGGGAACAAGCGGTGGAGGCGCAAGGTGGCCGTGTCCAGATTCCGCGCCAGTAGCGGCAAGGTTAGGCCGGCGCGCCGCGGGAAGTAGTAACGCCCTTCTTGCCCGAAGGCTAGATGCGGCGGGATGTCCGACGTGCGCACGCGATGATACACGGCCTCTTCGAGGGTCCGGTCCCGGCCGAAACCTAAGCCAGGGGTCACGGTGATTTCGTAGGTTTGATGAGCGTCCCAGCTCGCGTACAGGCTCACTTGCCGGCCGTCCCGCGCCTCTACGCGCAAGTCCTCGGCTTCCGGCGATACGGTCAGATGATCGGAGAGTTCAGCGGCCCGCACTGGCAGATTGAAGCTGAGGTTGAGGGCGAGTTCGTCTCGTTGCCAGAAGTCCCACCAGTCGTACTGGACGCGCAACGGTTGGGGCGCGTGGCTCAGTTCCCGGGCGATGTCCGCGACGAGAACCCGGTGCTCCCCGGCGCGCAGGCCAGGAGTGATTCGGAATTCGAGATTGGCGCTATCCGTCTCCTCCAGTTGCAGGCCCACGTAATGGAGCGTCGTTTCGCCGTCCGAGTCGAGGTAGTAGTCCACGGGCGCGTCGCGTTCGGCGTCGCGGATCTCCAGGTGATCGCGCAGGGCGCTCCCGTCGATGGGATGGCTGAAGACCATACGGACCTGCTGGTAGTACGGTTCGAAATACCCCCACTCCAGCTCGACAAGCTCGAAGGCCGGTTCGTCTGGATACTGAATCTCGCGGGGTTCCGCGATGGCCGTCTCTCCCGATGCGTCCGTGAGCGCCCCGTCGACGCTTACGGTGACGGGCAGGCCGTGCGGCTCGTCAATGACGAGGCGGAACACAGGCCGGTGGGGCCAGACCCGGCGATCCTCCGGCCCGCTGAACCCTTCCCCGACAAGCCGGTCCAATTCCGCTGGCTCCACGGAGATTTCCAACGGCGCGCCATCCGCGTCCTCGGCGGACAGATGCCGCGCCAAGTCTTCTCGCTCCACCGGCGCGTTGAACATGATCCCGAGCACCGTTTGCTCGGGGGTCACCCGCAGCGCCTGCATACGCACAACGCGGAACGCATCGGCCTGAATCCGGACAGTCCGGTCTTCGGCGGCGAGGGTTCGGCCGCTGACGCTGACGAGTTCGGGACTCAGCTCTAGCACATGCGCCAAGTGGGGCGTCTCGGCGACATCCGGCAACACCACATAGTTGTCCTCGATGTAGGCGGCCTCCAGCCCGGGCAGATCTGGGTCCGCGCCAACAAACGGCGAACCGCTGGCCTCCGCGTCGAGGACTTCGTCAAAGATCAAGACGATCTCATCGGCGAGGAGCCGCCCCTCCATCGGAACACGCCCGACAAGGCGCAGCAGCTCGTCCGCGTCGGCACGCGTTGGCGCCGCTGTTTCCGGCCCGGACTCCGGCTCATCTTCCGCGGACTCCGGCGCCGACTCCTGTTCAGGTTGGGCGGGCGCGTCCGGCGCCGCGGGCTCGTCGGTCTCTTCCACCGTTTCGTACAAGGGGGGCGCGTCGCTGGGCTCCGCGACCAGCGCCGCCACGCCCATTACGAGGAGAAACCCCACGAACACAACCACCAGCACCGCCGGAAGCGTTCGCCACTCCGAGAACACGTCGTCAATCCAGGAGGTGTTCATAATGCTTGCTCATCCCCGCCCGTTGTCGCGCCGCGGTCAGACTTCGTCAGGTATACACAACGCATCCAGTCTAACGTAGCGGCTTCGGGACATAAAGCATTCCGGCGCCGCTCTAGTGATATCCCCGCGCGAGTGGCAAAGGTTTCGGAGAACGGCGGCGAATCGTACTGTGAGAGAACAGGCTAGCTAAGAAAGGAACGAACGGTGGGTTTATTTGCTCGGAGGGTTCGCTTGCGACTCGGCGAAGCGGTGGAGGAGAGCTTGGAAGTGCTGGGCAAGCGCCTCGCTAAAACGCAAGTACAGGGCGAAGCCAAAGACCTCATCGTTCTCGCAGGTCTCGTGCAGGACGCGGGCGTCGAGGCTTATCACCCGGGACAAGGTCGTGGCTTGCGCGTCAACAGACCACTCGCGGGGCTCCAAGAGCCACGACCAGCCGATCACCGACGGTTCGCCCACTGTTTCCAGGACGATGGTCCCCTTGGCTTGATCGAAAACCTCGATGGCCACGCGCCCCTCTTGGATGACGAAGCAACGGCCGGCGGGTTCTCCGGTGTGAAAGAGATAGTCGCCGGGCGCGTACACGTCGAGGCTTGCGTTCGCCGCAAGCGCTTTCAGCGGCTCGCTGGGCAAGCCGCTGAAAAACGGATGGGCGAACAAGATCCGTTCTATTGAGTCCATCGAACGCTTCTTCCCGGGGCGTGTAGAGGCGCCCCTCTAGTCTCATGCTATAGGAAACGCAGCAAGCGCCTCCCGTGTTACCTTAGCAAGAAAGACGCCAAACGATACGCACAACTGAGCCGGATATTGCGCGCCACAGCGCGAAACCACGGGGAAAAGCGGGGAAACAAGGCAGGACAACGGCGCCGTTTCGGCGGATTTTCGCCAATTCGGCGGGATAATTGGCCGCGCCGGACGCCGGCGGGTGGAGAGATCCGGGATTGCGGCCGCCCCGTCCCCTGGGCGGACAGGGACGGCCACAAACGCCCGGTTAGGACTCGACGGTTACCTTGGGGATGGCGGCCTCCGCGGCCTCTAGCACGGCCGCGTCCAAAGCGTGGTCGGTGAGCTTTCCGCTCAAGTACGCTTCATACGCTGTCATGTCGAAGTGGCCGTGGCCGCTCAGATTGAACAGAATCGTCTTGGCTTCGCCCGACTCCTTGCACTTGAGCGCCTCGTCGACGGCCACGCGGATGGCGTGCCCGGTTTCTGGCGCCGGCACGATGCCTTCGGTCCGCGCGAAGAGCAGGCACGCCTCGAACATGGGATTCTGTAAGCAGGAGACCGCGCGCATGGCGCCCTCGTTCACAAGCAGGGCGATCTGCTGCGCCACGCCGTGGTACCGTAAACCGCCCGCGTGGATGCCCGGCGGCATGAAGTTGTGGCCAAGGGTGTACTGCTTCAACAGGGGCGTGGTCCGCGCCGTATCGCCGAAGTCATAGGCGTAGTGACCGCGGGTGAGGGTCGGGCACGAAGCCGGCTCGACGGCGATGAAATCTATGGACTTGCCCCGGTGCTTCGCGTCGCCGTAGTAGGGAAAGGCGAGGCCCGCGAAGTTCGATCCCCCGCCGCAGCAACCGATGACGATGTCGGGGTACGCCTCGGCCTGCTCCATCTGCTGGATGGCCTCCAGGCCGATGACGGTCTGATGGAGCAATACGTGGTTGAGCACGCTTCCCAAGCCATACTTCACCTTTCCCCCGCTCTTCGCCGCGACCTCGACGGCCTCCGAGATGGCCATGCCCAGGCTTCCCGTCGTATCCGGATTGGTGCTGAGAAAGGCGCGGCCGCTCTCCGTCGTCTCGCCCGGGCTTGGGAAGACCTTGCCGCCGTAGGTTTGGATGAGCGTCCGCCGGTAGGGTTTTTGCTCATAGCTCACCCGCACCATGTAGACGTTGCACTCGATCCCGAAGAACTGACAGGCTATGGAAAGCGCCGTGCCCCATTGGCCGGCGCCTGTCTCCGTGCTCATCGCGCGGATGCCTTCTTCTTTGTTGTAGTAGGCTTGCGCAATGGCGGTGTTGATCTTATGGCTGCCCGACGGGGCCACGCTTTCGTTCTTGTAGTAGATGCGGGCTGGCGTGTCCAGAGCGTCCTCAAGGCGATAGGCCCGGCGCAACGGCGTAGGCCGGAAGAGGCGGTACACGTCCATGACTTCGCCGGGAATGTCGATGGCGGGCGCCGCGCTCATTTCCTGCTCGATGAGGTTCATGGGAAAAATGGCGGCGAGGTCATCCGGCGCCAAGGGTTTCATCGTTTGTGGATGGAGCGGCGGCGCCATCGGCGTGGGCAGGTCGGGCGTGATGTTGTACCAGGCCGTAGGCAACTTTTTCGCGTCAAGCGAGATGTTATATTCGCGCATGGGCAATGAATCCTCGGTGATAGGTCCGCGTTGAGTGTTGAGTCCCCCGGAACTCGCCACGGGCGCCATTCGGCCATGCCGGCCCCTCATGGCAGGGACGCGCGACGGACGAAGGCGCGGGTAGCTTATACCAAAACCGGTTGTCCCGCCAAACGGAAGATCTCTGCCGGGCCTGCGCCTATGTTATAGTGGAGGCCGCCGAACGCAGGGCAGCGCCAAACCGCAGCAGCGTACTTGAAGGAGGTCATTGCTTATGACTGCCAACCTGTGGAACTCCTTGCTGGCGGCCGCGGCCGCTTTGGCCCTTTGTGTGGGAGGCCTGGCGGGATGCGGCGGTGAAGACAGTCCGGACCCGCTGGACGGAGCGGCGCCGGCGAGTCAGCCCGCGGAGCCGGCGCCCGGCGACAGCGAGCCCGTGGAACAGGTCCGGGAGGGTGTTGAGCCTCTCAGCCAAGAGCACTTGGACGGAACCCCAGTCACGGAGCCAGAGTCCACGCCAGAATCGGACCCGCTGCCCGAGGAGACGTCGCCCGCGGCGGAAAACCTCTCGGAACAGCCCAGCCAGGCGGCGGACGACCCCATAGAGACCGCTGGCGCGGACGCCGAAGAAACCACCGGCGCGGACGCCGAAGAAGGCGCCGGGGAAGACGTGGAAGAAGTAATTCGCCGGGAAGCCTCGGATCTGTTGCAGGACACCGCGCAACGGGCGCAACAAGCCCGGGAGCGGGCGCAACAGGCTGGCGAGAACGCCGCGGACCAGAATTGGAAGTAGGCAACCCGGGTAAGCCCGGAAGACGGCGGGGACGGCCAGGCAGCCGTCCCCGCCTTTGATTTTGGAGGGCGCAGCCCCGGTGAGACACGCCATG
>SLHB01000472.1 GCA_007136375.1 Candidatus Hydrogenedentota bacterium | reverse complement strand
GGCCGCGTCAACCTGAGCGGCTTCACCCAGAATCAGAAGATCACGGTCCTCGGCGGCAACGCGATGCGGCTCTTTCCTCAGTTGGCCGGAGAGATGTGACCCCGTTCGGGAGAAAGCAGCGGAACGTTATCAGTTTTCTGATGAATTTTGCGTTGACCAGCCCGTTTCGGGTACGCTAATGATGCATTTCGCCGCCTCCTTGGCGCGGAGCGAATCGGCCGGCTTGCCCGGCTAACGGGAGAACGAGGGCAGGACAGTATGAAGGATCAGAACCGATACGCCGCCGCGGCTGTCATGGGCGCCGTCGTCTTCACCGCGGCCATGTTCGCGCTTGCCGTGGGCCGCGTTTTATGGCAAGGCGAGGACGCCGCTGAGTTCCCCGGCGTTATGAGCGGAGTAGAAGCCGCCGCCTTGGCGGACGGAGCGAACGACGGGCCCGGATCGGATGGCGAAACCAACGCCGTCAACGGAGAGGTGGACCTCGCGCCGCCCGCCGAAGGCCCCGTCGCAACGGACGGCAACATCACTTATAACCAACACATCCGCCCCATCCTCTCCAACAATTGCTTCTCTTGCCATGGTCCCGACGCGAACGCGCGCCACGCCAATCTGCGGCTTGACACCTTCGAAGGCGCGACGGACACCAGCAGGGGCCGCGCGGCCATCGTTCCGGGCGATGCCGAGGCGAGTGAGGCCTTCCGCCGCATCACCACCAGCAACCCCGACGACCAGATGCCGCCCGCTTCGGTGGAGATCGAAGATCCCGTGGGCCAGGCCGTGACGGTAAGCCACGATCCTCTGCAACCGGAACAGCAGGACCTGGTGCGGCGCTGGATCGATGCGGGAGCCGAATATGAGGAACACTGGGCCTACCTGCCCCCCGAGCGGCCCGAGACGCCGGATGTGGAGCAAACGGATTGGCCCCGCAATGAGATTGACCACTTCATCCTGGCGCCCCTTGAAGCGCGCGGCATCGAACCCGCGGCGGAGGCGGACCGGGAAACGCTCCTGCGCCGCGTCACCTTGGACCTGACGGGCTTGCCTCCAACTCCCGAGGAGATGGAGGCCTTTCTGGAAGACGAATCCCCCGACGCGTACCAGCAAGCGATCGACCGGCTATTGGCCTCTGAAGCCTACGGCGAACGCATGGCCGTGCACTGGCTTGACCAGGTCCGTTACGCCGACACCACGGGCTACCACTCCGACGAGACCCAGCCGGTGTGGGCGTACCGTGACTACGTGATCCGGGCCTTCAACGACAACATGCCCTTTGATCAGTTCACCCGTGAACAGCTCGCGGGCGACCTGCTGGAGGACCCCTCGGAAGATCAACTCATCGCCAGCGGTTTCAACCGCCTGAACCTGACAACGGCGGAAGGCGGCGCGCAGGAAAAGGAATACCTGGCGATGTACATGGCGGACCGCGTGGAGGCCACTGGAAGCGCCTTCATGGGCGCGTCCATGAGCTGCGCCCAATGCCATGACCATAAGTATGACCCCTACACGATCAAGGACTTCTATTCCTTCGGCGCCTTCTTTGCGGACATCCAAGAACCCGGCGTCTACTCCCACGAAACCGTCCGGGAACCGTCGATGGAGTATGTGCAACGCGAGTACCGGGAGCTGCTGGACCAGTTGCGCGAAGAACTCAAGGAGACGGACGAAGCCTTCGCCCTTCGCGACAGCGAGTTGGACGCTTTCGACGCGTGGCGCGCCGATCTGCGCGAGCGGGTGGCGCAAGCCGAACCCAGGGAGGAAGCGTGGCTCCGCGACCGCGTGGACGACGTAGGCGGCTTCGAGGAAGTGCAAGGCGATTGGAACTACATCAGCGCGGACGACGGGCCCGTTCACCGGGGCGAGGTCTCCCGCTTGCAGCAGGCCGACGGCTTGGAGCAACACTACGTCCGCGCCGTCAACGAGCCCATCCAGGCCGAGGAAGACACCGTAATATACTGCTGGGTTTGGTTGGATCCTGAGAATCCGCCTGCCGCCGTGATGCTGCAATTCCATACGCGGGAAAATGGCTGGGCCCACCGCGCGGCCTGGGGCGAGGATGTGATCCCCTATGGCCGGAACGACGACGACGACAACCCCGGTCACCTGCGCATGGGATCGTTGCCCGCCGTGGGCGAATGGACGCGCCTGGCGGTCCCTGCATCGAGTGTGGGTGTCGTGGGTCTGCAGGTGGATGGCGCGGCCTTCACCCAGCACGATGGCGCGGTCTACTGGGACGAACTCGGCTTTGAGGCCCGGTCCGTGGAAGGCGTGCCCATCGCCGTGAGTTCCCTTGCGGACCATTCCTTCGACGAGTTGGACGAAGACCAACAGCAGGCCTTCACGCGGCAATTCCGCCGCGAGACCGAGCCTGAACGGTTCGTTTCCCTGGATGAACGCCGCGCCGAACTGGAGCGCGAGCACGATGGAATCATGGAGAAGGGCGTGGTCCACCAAGTGCTTATTACCCAGGCCCGGGACGAGCCGCGCGAGACACGTGTCTTGCCCCGGGGCAACTGGATGGACGATTCCGGCGAAGTGGTGGAGCCAGCCGTGCCCGCGTTTCTCGGCTCGGCCAAAACGGAAGAAGGCCGGGCGACCCGGTTGGACCTTGCCGAGTGGCTGGTCTCCGAGGAGAATCCCTTGATAGCGCGCGCGGTGACCAACCGCTTCTGGGCGCTGTTCTTCGGCGAAGGTCTGTCCCGCAGCCCGGACGACCTCGGCAGCCAAGGCGAAATGCCCACGCATCCCGGCCTGTTGGACTGGCTCGGGGTGGAATTTCGTGAAAGCGGCTGGGACGTGAAGCACATGGTCCGCCTCATGGTGACCTCGCAGGCCTACCGCCAGTCCTCGCAGCCACGGCCGGAGCTGCGCGAGGCGGATCCGGATAACCGCCTCCTCGCGCGGCAGATTCCGCGCCGGCTCGACGCCGAGTTCGTCCGGGATAACGCCCTTGCCGCGGCCGGCCTGTTGCATACGGACATGTTTGGGCCGCCGATCATGCCGTACCAACCGGAGGGGCACTGGGATCACCTGAACTTCCCCCGGCGCACCTACGAACATGATGAAGACGAAAACCAATGGCGCCGCGGGGTGTACATCCACCGGCAACGGACCTTCCTGCATCCCATGCTTATGGCCTTTGACGCGCCGAGCCGGGAAATGTGCGTGGCGTATCGGAACCGTTCGAACACGCCTTCGCAGGCCCTGGTCTTGTTGAACGATCCCTCCTTCGTCGAGGCGGCCCGGGTGTTCGCCGAGCAGATTCTCCAGCGGCCGGAAGAGACGCCGGAGGAGCGGGCGGCCTGGGCCTTCCGCCGCGCCTTGGCCCGCGATCCCGAAGCCCGGGAGCTCGACGTACTCAAGACCCTCTACGAAAACCATTTGCGCCATTACCGGGAGCACCCGGAGGAGGCGGAGGAGTTGCTGCAAGTAGGCATTTGGGAGGGGCCGGACTCGTTGGACCCGGTGGAAATCGCGGCGTGGACCTCCGTCGCGCGGACGACCCTCAACCTGCACGAGACGATTACCCGGTACTGACCGCGCCGCGCGGCGTCCCCGGACCCCGGGGAACGTTAAGGAAGGCATGGACGATGGACAAGAACCCGAACGACCAATTTCTCCAGACTCCGTTGGGCGAGTCCGCCCGCTACCACACCCGGCGGCAGTTCTTTGGAAAGGCGCTGCGGGGCGTTGGCACCTTGGCCCTCGCTTCCCTTCTGGATCAGAGTTTGTTCCGAGGCGCCGCGGAGAGCGCGCTGGCGTCGCCACACTGGCAAGGCGTCATTGGTTCGCCCCACTTCACGCCTAAGGTGAAGCGTGTCATCTTCTTGTACATGGCGGGCGGTCCCTCCCACTTGGAAACCTTCGATCCGAAGCCAAAACTGGCGGAAATGGATGGGAAACCGATGCCCTCGTCCCTGACGGACGGCGAACAGATCGCGCAATTGCAGGGCGAGGAGCTCATCTGCAAAGCGCCTCAGTTCGGCTTCCGCCCAAGCGGCGAATCAGGCCAACAGATCTCGGAAGTGTTTCCGTATACCGCCGCCGTCGCCGACGACATCTGCATCGTTCGCTCCATGGTCACCGAACAGATTAACCACGATCCCGCACACACGTTCATGAACACGGGCACGAGCATCAGCGGCCGGCCCAGCATGGGCTCATGGGTGACCTACGGCCTCGGCAACGAATCCAACGACCTCCCCGGATTTGTGGTCATGACCTCCGCGGGCGGCGGCCAAGATCAGCCCATCAGCGCGCGCCAATGGCACAGCGGCTTTCTGCCCAGCGAGTACCAAGGCGTGCCCTTTGCATCCACGGGCCAACCCGTCCATTACGTGGACAATCCCCTTGGCGTCGGTCACGAATGTCAGCGTGACGTGGTGTCGTCCGTCCGCGAACTCAACGAGATCCGCGATGAAGTCGTGGACGATCCCGAGATCGCTTCGCGGATTAGCCAGTACGAGATGGCTTTCCGCATGCAGACCAGCGTGCCGGAACTGATGGATCTCCAGGGCGAGCCGGACTACATCAAGGCGATGTACGGCATGAACAGCCTTGACGGATCCTTCGCCGCCAACTGCCTTATGGCCCGCCGCCTGGCCGAACGCGGCGTGCGCTTCATCCAGCTCTATCACCGGGGTTGGGATCACCACAGCAACATCAAGGGCGGCATGGAGACGGCGGCCGGTCACGTCGACCAAGCCTCCGCCGCTTTGATCATGGACCTGAAGCAGCGGGGCATGCTCGACGACACCCTGGTGATCTGGGGCGGCGAGTTTGGACGGACCCCCATGGCCCAGGGCACGGGCCGGGACCACCATATCAATGGCTTCTCCATATGGATGGCCGGCGGCGGCATCCGCCCGGGCATGACTTATGGCGAGACGGACGATCTCGGCTACAACGTGGCCAAGGACCCCGTACACGTCCATGATTTCCACGCCACGCTGCTCCATCTCTTCGGGATTGACCACACGAGGCTGACCTACCGGCACCAGGGACGGCGTTTCCGGCTTACGGACGTCCATGGCAGAGTGGTCAGGGACATTCTGGCCTGATCCGGGCCCAGGCACGGCGGGCCGCGGCTCACAGGGCGCGGCGCGCCACGGAGGATTTCGTTGTTGCAGGAATGGTTGCCTTTCTTGGGGCGCTTGCACCCCGTCGTCGTGCACGCGCCCATCGGGTTTGTCCTCGTCCTCGCGCTGTTGGCGCTTATCTCGCCTAGGGGAAAAAGGCCGGGCTTCCACAATGTGGAACGCATCGTGTTATGGGCCTTGGCCGTGGCTTCGGTGCTCGCGGTGAGCGCGGGTCTGGCTCTTGCTCAGGACGGCGCTTACGGCGGCGGCCTCTTCGAGACGCACAGGAACTTCGGCATCGCCATGGTTATTGGGGCCCTCTTCGCCGTGGCGCTCCACTACAACCCCAAGCGCTGGCCGTACCTACTGGCCTTGACCCTCACCGTCGCGCTCACCGGCGCGGCCGGTCACTATGGCGGCTCCATCACCCATGGCCGGGGGCACCTGACGAACGCGTTGCCCGAGCGCTGGCAGGCTTACCTCGCCGGAGAGCAGGAAGCGCCCGCGGAAGACGAGGACGAGGTTGTTCCCGATGAAGAGGCGGACCCGGAAGAGGATCCCGGCGTTGTTCCAGCCGCGGCCGAGGGGGCCCGGCTCTACGCCGATTTGGTCCAGCCCATCCTTGAAGCCCGCTGCTATTCCTGTCATGGGCCAGACGCGGACGATGGCGGCCTGCGTCTCCACACCCACGAAGCCATCATGACCGGGGGCGACACAGGCTCCATCGTCGCCGCCGGCCAACCCCACGAAAGCGAGCTGATCCGCCGGCTCAACCTGCCCGCCGATCATCCCGACCGCATGCCGCCGGAAGGCCGATCGCCCCTGCCGCCGGAAGAAGTGGCCGTGCTCCAATGGTGGGTCGCGGCGGGCGCGCCGGAGGACGGCGCCGTGGCGGACTACCTAGACCAGGCCCCGCAGTCGGCGGCCGAATACGCGGGCGAACGGATCGGCGCCGAGGATGCGCCGGCCGTCGCCGCCCTCGATCCCGGGCAGCCCGATGAAGACGAGATCGCGGACATCCACGCGCGCGCCTTCGAGCTCGCCGGGGAATTGGAGATCATCATCCACCCCATCGCCCAAGATGAGCCGGGCCTGCGCGTGGTGGCAAGCCAGGCGGGCGCGTCCTTCGGCGATGAGGAGCTGGAGCGGCTACGGCCCATTCAACGGCACATTCACCAACTCGACCTCACGGGAACGGGCGTTACGGACCAGGCGCTGGAACAAGTCGGCGAAATGGCCGCGCTGCAGCGGCTCAATCTCGCCCGAACCTCTATCTCCGGCGAGGATCTCTCGCCCCTGCTACGCTTGTCCCGGCTCCGGTACCTGAATCTGTACGGGACGGACGTTGGCGATGACAGCCTCGGGGTCTTTGCCCTTATCCCCGATCTGGAGCAGCTTTACCTCTGGGAAACCAATGTCTCGCCCGAGGCCGCGGACGCGTTGGCCGAACAAGCCGCGGCGCGGGCCGAGCCCCGGATACGGGAACTCCGGTTCCGGATTACGGAATTGGAGCGGGAGCTGGATAGGCAGGGCTTGCAAGTGCTCCGGGGCGCGACGCTTGCGCCTGTCAACGGGGATGAGGAAGCCGAAGAACCGGATGCGCCGGAGAATGGCGACGCCGAGGAAACTGGCGATCCGGATCCGGAAGAAGAAACGATCGCCCAAGAAGCTCCGGGTGATCCGGAAGCGCCCATCAACACGGTCTGCCTTATCGCGGACGCGCCCGTTGACCCTGCGTTCACCGTCGAGCATGACGGCCATGTCATTGGGTTCTGCTGCGGGAACTGCCAAGCTCAGTTCGAAGAAGATCCCGAGGCCTTCGCGGACGCCCTTGAGGAACTTGTCGCCTCGGCCCAGGCCGACGACGGAGAAGAAGCCGGATAACCCGTCCGGAATAAAAAGGCAAGCAGAATCCCTCCGGATCCCTTCGTGATAACCGAGGAGTCTCGGAGGGATTTTCATTGGTTGCCGGGCGTTCCTGGAGGAGTCTCCCCTTCTTCCCAGGGAGCCTGGGGACGGCGCCGCCTTGTTTCAGGGGATTCTCAACACCTCTTGGGCCGTCTTGCCGAAGATCCAGTCTTGGTCTTCGCCCGTGAATCCATGCGAGTCCAATGCTTCCCGGAAGCCCTTCAAATATCCTGTGAGATCCGTGTCTGGGTAATCCGATCCGTAGAGGCAACGGGACGGGCCAAGGCGGCGGATGGCGTAGAAAATGTCCTGTTCGATGTGGCTGCCCCGGTAGACGTCAAACGTAAGGGACAAGTCGAAGTGAATGGTGTAGGAGGTCCGGGCGAGAATCAGCGCATCGAGGATCCGGATTCCTCCCATATGCGCGATGATGATGTGGGCGCCCGGCGCGGCCTCCGCCAACGCTTCCACGATCTCCAGGGACTCGTCCCGTAAGGCGCCTTTGCCATAGGGAAAGCAGTCAACAAGCGTGGGCAGTTCATGGCGGTGCGCCACCCGGACCAGTTCGGCAAGGCGGTCAATGTCCGCGAGCGTTATGCCCTGCCGCCGGGGATGGAGCTTAAGCCCCCTTATGGGCCGTTCGGACGCGAGTGCGTCGAACGCCTCTACGGCCCCAGCGCCAAGCCTCCAGTCCACCGACCCGTAACACAGGATCTTGCCCGGACGCCGCGCGGCCACATCGAACACGAAATCCACGGGTATAAAGGGCTCGATAGGGAGCAGCACCACACGGTCCAGTGGCGAGGCGTCCAACGCCGTGAGAAAGGCGTCTACGGAAGCGTCTTGCTTCGGCCCGAGACCGCCCGGATCGGGGTGTACGTGGGCGTGGCTGTCGATGATCACGGAGTTCCGTCCCAGCCGAGCGCTTCCCAAATCACATAGGAGGGACGCTCCCGCACGCCAGCGTAGATCTCGGCGGTGTACACGCCGGCGACGCCAAGGGCGGAAAGTTGCAAGCCCGCGATGGTCAGCATGCCCGCCGTGAGCCAGGCGGGCCCGGATGCGCCGGGGGCCAGGCCCAGGTGGACGGCGGCGGCCCAGACGAATGCCCAGCCGCTCAACGCGAGAACAGCGGCGCCGGCGGCCAGAATGAGACGCAGCGGCCGGACGCTAAAACTGTAGACGAAGGTAAGGACGATACGGACGAG
>SLHB01000225.1 GCA_007136375.1 Candidatus Hydrogenedentota bacterium | reverse complement strand
TCGTCCCAGGAGATGCGCTCGCCGGTGTACGCGGACATTCGGCCCATGATGGCCGCGAGGGTGGAATAAGCCACCTGCCGCCCTTCGTTGATGTAGGGGCCTTCGTTCCGGATGCTGTTGACGAGGTTGATCTGTTCTTGGACGTAGGGATTGGTTCCCGACTCGCCCCTGTCACGGCAGTTGCTCGTGCCTTCCGTGCCGTAGACTTCCTCGAAAACGCCGCCGTCCGTGCCGCCCGGCCACCACCGGGAGAAGCTGAACATGTGCGTGCCATCGGCGTACTCGAAGTCGCAGGAGAAGCTGTCCCAAATGTCGCCATAGCGCTCTTCGTCCGGAAGCCAGGCGCGCCCGCCGGACGCAAAGACGACGGAGGGATGATCGTTCTTCACCCAGTTCATCACGTCGATGTTGTGGACGTGCTGCTCCACGATGTTGGCGCCGCTGGTCCAGTTGTGGGGGATCCAGCTACGGATGCGCCATTCGAGATCGCTCCAGCCGTCTCCGCGCTCGTGGGCGAAGGGAATGCCGCCGCACCAGTAGCAGCGCATCGCCACGATATCGCCGATGGCGCCGTCCTGGAGCTGCTCGATGGTCTGGATGTATTCCTGCTGGTGCCGTCGTTGGGTTCCCGCCACGAAGGACAGGCCTTGCTCCTCGGCGCTGTCGGCCGCGGCGATGACCTTCCGTATGCCCACGGGATCCACGGCGACGGGTTTCTCGGAAAAGATGTGCTTGCCGGCGGCGATGATTGCTTCGATATGGCGAGGCGTCGCGTAGGGGGGCGTCGCCTGAAGGACGATGTCCACGTCCGTCTCCAGCAACTCCTGATAGGCGTTCAAGCCGACGAAGCAATGATCGTCGCCGATGTTGGTCTGGCCCGAGACGCTTTCGTTGTCATGGTTCTCCAGGCGGTTGCGGCAGCCGTTCAGCCGGTCTTCGAACGTGTCCGCCAGCGCGATCAACTGCACATTGTCGTTGCCCGAGAGCATGTCAATGGCGGCGCCGCTGCCACGTCCGCCGCACCCGATGAGGCCAATGCGCAGCGTGTCTTGATTTGTCTCGGCCCGGGCCGCCCGGCCAGTGAATGCGGCAAAGCTTGCGGCGGCCGTAAGCTTGCCGAAGTCTCTGCGCGTCATTCCGCTTCCTTGTTCGCTCATAATACCTCTCCTTCATGAACAGAGCTTGTGATGTGGGCCAGATTCCGGAAGGTTCCCACCGATTTGAGAAGCCCGCGGCTCCCTCTTCGCGAACCGCTTGCCCCACGACTGGCCCGTGTTGTAACGCCCTACAGTGTTGCTCTCATTAACAACGCGCCCGCGCGCGTTGTTAAGCGTGAACGTCATTATGGACGTTGCGCGATTGGTGAAACAAGCGCCCCGCGGACGCCCATGCGACAGGGCTGTCCGCGGCGGCGCTCGAAAAGCCTAGGCCTGGCCGGGGACCGGAACCGGAGGCAAGGGATAGTCCGCGTCGAAGTCCAGCGTTTCGGGCACAATGGACAGGTCGGAGTTCATGACGTCGTCCCAGGTGATGCGCTCGCCTGTGTACGCGGCCATCCGGCCCATGAGCGCCGTCAGCGTCGAATAGGCCATGCGCCGCCCCTGGTTGAGATACGGGCCGTCGCCCCGCACGCTGTTGACGAGATCGAGGTGCTCCTGAATGGAGGGGTCGATACCCGATCCCGAAGCCAGGTCGATGCAGTTGCTCTGGCCTTCCGTCCCCGTCACCTGATCGAAGACGCTGGACGCCGTGCCCTGAGGCCACCACCGGGAGAAGCTAAACATGTGGACGCCGTTCGGGTACTCGTAGTCCACCGTGAAGCTGTCCCAGATGTCGCCGTACCGCTCATCTTCCGTGAGCCAGGCCCGGCCGCCGGAAGCGAAGGCGACTTGCGGCGGCTCGTCGCCCATCACCCAGTTGATCACATCGATGTTATGGACATGCTGCTCCACGATGTTGGCGCCGCTCGTCCAGTTGTTGGGAATCCAATTGCGGATGCGGTATTCGAGATCGCTCCAGCCGTCCTGGCGCTCCCGGGCGTGGGGGATGCCGACGCAGAAGTAGGCGCGCATCATGACGATGTCGCCCAGGGCGCCGTCCTGAATCTGTTCGATGGTCTCGATGTACTCGCGTTGGTGCCGCTTCTGCGTGCCAACCACGAAGGTCAGGCCCTGCTCCTCCGCCCGATCCGCCGCGGCGATGACCTGACGCGCGCCCACGGGATCCACGGAAATGGGCTTCTCGGCGAAGATGTGCTTGCCGGCGTCCACGATGGCGTCGACGTGGTATGGCCGCGCGTACGGCGGCGAACAGTCCAGAACGATGTCCACATCCGTTTCGAGCAGTTGCTGGTAGGCGTCCAAACCCACGAAGCAATGGCCGTCGTCCACGTGGGTCCGGCCGGCGACGGCTTCGCTGTCGTGGTTTTCGAGGCGGTTACGGCAGCTGTTGAGCCGGTCTTCGAAGGTGTCCGCCAAGGCGATGAGCTGGACGTTTTCGTTCCGCTCGTTGAGCATGTTGATGGCGTTCGCCGTGCCCCGTCCGCCACAGCCGATGAGGCCTATCTTGAGGGTCTCGCTGTTGGTCTCGGCCAGAGCGCCCCGGGCCGAGAGAACGGATACGCCCGCGGCCAGCGAAAGCTTGCCAAAGTCTCTGCGGGATATTCCGCCTTGTTTTTGCTTCATGGTGCGCATGCCTCCCTTTCTTGTCGCCGCGCCCATCCCATCGAATGGTTGGCGGCGCTGTTCGCGAACTCCCCCGGGGACAGGACGCGCCGGTCCTTCGGGAGTAGAAATTGCCGGAATCCCTTGCCAGGACTCTTGCGGGTTAGGGATGAATCCTCACTGACCCCTGCCGGTTTCGCGCATCATTATCGCCCTTTCGCGAAAATGATACAAGGGGTTTCAAGAAACCTTATCCTCTTCCCGCGGCGGCGATTCGCCCGGCGGACGTTACACGTTACAGATGTCGATGGCCGCCTGTAGCGACTCGGCCGGGTCTCCGGTGGGAATGAACTCTTGGCCGACGTATCCTTCGAATCCGGTGTCCGCGATAGCCTCCGCGATCGCTCGGTAGTTGAGCTCCTGCGTCTCGTCGATTTCGTTCCGGCCCGGTACGCCCCCCGTGTGATAGTGGCCGATGTGTTCGTGATAGTCCCGGATCGTCTGAATGATGTCGCCTTCCATGATCTGAAGATGGAAGATGTCGTACAGCAGCTTGAAGCGATCCGAGCCAATCCGGTCCACCAACTCGACGCCCCAGGGCGTCCGGTCACACATGTAATCGGGGTGGGTCCGCCGGCTGTTCAACAGTTCGATACACACGGTCACCCCGACCTCTTCCGCCAACGGGACGATCTGTTCCAGGCCCCGGACGCAATTCTCCAATCCTTCCTCATCGGAGAGATCCCGCCGGTTCCCCGAGAAAACGATCATGTTCGGCCAGCCGTACTCCGCGATCATGGGCAGTAAGCGCTCGGACTCGGCGATGAGTTCCTCGTGCATGGCGGGGTCGTTCCAACCGTTCTCGATGCCGCCTGGACCACTCGCCATGGCGCAGACCATGCCATGATCCCGTACTGTGTCCCAATGGTTCGGCCCGAGCAACTCCACGGACGTGATGCCCATGGGCTTGGCCACCTCGCACATCTCTTCGACGGTGTAGTGGGAATTGAAGCACCAGTGGCACACCGAGTGGTTGAGCCGGCCGGCGCCCGCGGTCTCCGCCGAGGCTGCGCGGGGCTGTCCGCTCAAGCGGCTCCAGAGCCCGGCGGCCGCGGCGGCGCCGGGCGCGCCCGCCATGAACCTCAACATGGACCGGCGGGACATGTTCCGAGTATTCATCGATTGCGTCTCCCTGATTGCCCAAACCCAACAGAGCCTATGAACGCTCCACCGTGACCGCGCCCCAGAATTCCGCGCGCAGCCATCAAATCATTCTGGCCCGGCGCCCCCGGGAATTCAAGAGCGCCGTTGACGGGGCCGCGCCCTTGGGAGTACGCTTCCCCAACCGAAAGAGTTTCCGAGGATCGGCGTGTTTTGAAGCAGACGGGAGAATCGCGGCGGCATGACGGAGAAGACGGAAAACGAACTGTACTATGGCGACAACCTGGCCATCCTCCCGGGGCGCCTCAAGGAGGAAACGGTGGATCTTGTGTACCTGGATCCGCCGTTTAACTCCAACGCCACGTACAATGTTCTCTTCGCCGAGAAGAATGGAACCAAGGCCGCCAGCCAGATTCAGGCGTTTTCGGACACGTGGACTTGGACTCAGGAGAGTGAAACCCTCTTCACCGACGTGGTGACCGCGGGAGGGCGGACGGCCGACTGTCTGCAGGCCTTCCGGAAGTTCTTGGGACCCAATGACCTGCTGGCCTACTTGGTGATGATGGCTCCGCGCCTTGTGGAGCTTCGGCGCGTCAATGAAACCATCGGCCAGCATCTACCTCCACTGTGATCCCACCGCGAGCCACTATTTGAAGTTGCTGATGGACGCCGTGTTCGGCGTCGAGAACTTCCGCACGGAGATCATATGGAAGCGAAGCAGCGCTCATAGCGACGCGAAGCAAGGCCGCGCTCAGCATGGGCGCATACACGATGTGATTCTCTTCTACACGAAGACAGACGCCTGGTTTTGGAATCAGGTCTTCATGGACTACGGCCGCGAGTACATTGACGCCTTCTACAGGCATATCGAGCCGGATACCGGCCGGCGCTACCAGATGGGCGACCTGTCCGCGGCCAAGCCAGGCGGCGACACCCAATACGAGTGGCGCGTCAAGCGGCGGACCGGCCAAGAGGAATGGCAGAGCGACCTCACGGAGGAATGGAAGTCTCCCAAGAAGGGCTGGGAATACAAGGGAATTCCGCCGTATAAGGGCCGGTCTTGGGCGTATTCGAAGGCGAACATGATCGAGTACGCCAAGGCGGGCCGCATTTGCTACACCACAACGGGGACACCACGGTATAAACGCTACTTGGACGAGATGCCCGGCGTCCCACTGCAGGACGTGTGGACGGATATTGGGCCCATCGGCGCGCGGGCCGCGGAGCGGTTGGGATATCCCACGCAGAAGCCGGAGGCGTTGCTCGAACGGATCATCCAGAGCTCCTGCCCGGAGGGCGGCGTGGTTCTGGATCCTTTTTGTGGCTGCGGAACCACGGTTGTCGCGGCGCATAAGTTGGGCCGCCGCTGGATAGGCGTCGACATCATGCAGCTAGCCATAAACCTGATCAAGAACCGGCTGCGCGACTCTTTCGGCGAGGCCGCCGCGTACAAGGTGATTGGCGAACCTGTCAGCGCTCCCGACGCGGAACGTTTGGCCGAGTCGGACCCGTACCAGTTTCAGTGGTGGGTGCTGGGTCTCGTAGGGGCCCGCCCGGCGGACCAGAAGAAGAGGGCCGACAAGGGCGTCGACGGCAAGATCATCTTTCAAGGCGATACGCCCGGCGTGTTTGAGACGGTCATTCTGTCTGTGAAGGCGGGCAAGACGGGCGTGGCCCATGTGCGGGATCTGAAGGGCGTGCTTGAACGCGAGGCGGCGGCGATTGGCGTGCTCATCTCCATGCGGGAGCCCACCCGGGACATGCGTACCGAAGCGGCCGCGGCGGGGTTCTACGAATCGGCCACGTGGGGACGGAAGTATCCCAGGCTCCAACTGCTCACCGTCGCCGATCTGCTCAGTGGCAAGACGGTCGACATGCCGCCTATCCGGCAAGTAGGGGTTACGTTCAAGAAGGCGCCGAAAGCATCGGGCAAGGGAGACAGCCAGGGCGATCTGCCGTTGTAGCGGACGCTGTTTTTCATCCCAATACTGTCGTCCGGCACAGACCCGCTCCGTCTTAACCCTGGGAGTCATTCGGGCAGGTAATCCCGCCAATCTTCGCCGTCCATGATCCAGTTCAGGTTGAACCGGGCGAGATGGATCCCGTCGCCGCGTTCATAAAGGAGGAAGATCAGGTCCTCGCCGGGCGCGCCGGGGCGGCCGGCGGCGAGGGAAGAGTAGGCGCTACCCCCTTCGTACACCATCCGTTTCACGGGCCAGGTCTCGCCGCCGTCGAAGCTGACCCACACCGTCAGGCCGCGCCGTTCCGTCCCTGCTTCGTCGAGGTTGCTGTACACGAGGACGTCGTGGTCGTCCAAGGGCAGACGGACCAACCCGCCCGCGCAGCCGTAGGCGCTGCCGCGGGGGCCGTCGGGGAGATAGGCGCAGCGAGTGGGATTGAGCCAAGTAAGGCCGCCGTCATCGCTCCACGCCGTGTAGCGGTTGCCCTGGGTCATGTGTTCGCGGGAGTTGTAATAGATGCGCCCGTCCGACAGTTCAGCGAGCGCGCCCTCGCCAGTTCCGAACACGGGAAAGGGGGCGGTGGTCCGCCAGGTTGCGCCGCCGTCGTCGCTGTAGATGGCGGTGTTGTAGTGGTAGGGCCGCCACTCGTCGGCGTTACTGCCCGTGAACACGCGCACGGGCATGAGCAGCCGGCCCGCGTGTTCGCCATGGCGGAGCGTCACGCCGGGTTCGTGGTAGTGGGCGGACACCGGCGACTGCTCCGGAGGCGCGAAGTCGTGGACGTCGATGTCGCCGTAAGGCGCGCCATGGCCGAGCATGTTCGGCTCGGCCACGAGTTCCTCCCGCGCCCAGGTCTCTCCATGATCCCCGCTGCGCCACATCCAACCGTTGGTGGGACTGAGCAACATGACGTCGCCGCGGTTCTCATCGACGATGGGGTTGGCGCGCCGCTCAACGCCCGTCTCGATTGCCGGGTCCCATGTCGCGCCTCCGTCGCCGCTCCGGCGGACGGCGCGCCCGTCCGCGCCAAAGGCGAGCACGGTCCCGTCTATCCCCACGGTGATCGACGGGAAGCGCCCCGGAAAGAGTTCGCCCGCCTCTTCGAAGCGCGGTTCGCTTGCCGCCGTAACGCTCAGGCACAGCGCCGCGGCGAGCCACGCCGCCGCCTTCACGCCGTTCATGAGGGGCCCCCGGATGTTCATGTCCACGTCTCCGTTCCATATCGTTGAATGCGTCTTCAGCGGGGCGGACGCCTGCTTCGCCATGGGTCCGGCCGGACCTGCCCCCTGCGAGGGCATGATGGCGCCGCGGCGGCCGTTTCGCAAATGGGCCCGGGTTTCGCGGCAAGAAAAACGGGACCGGGGGGAGGGAAGTCCTCCGCCGGTCCCGTGGGACGCGGTTGCTGACTCGCGTTCTGCCGCGTGGCCGTTACACGGTCTCGCGGGCGGCGCGGTCGCGGATGAGGTTCAGGGCGCTGCCGGCCTTGAACCATTCGATCTGCGTTTCGTTGTAGGTATGGTTCGCGAGGAACTGATCCACCGTGCCGTCCTTGTGGTGCAACACGACCGTGAGCGGCTTGCCCGGCTCGAAGGCGTCGAGGCCCAGGACGTCAATGGTGTCGTCCTCTTGGACGAGGTCGTAATCATCCCTGTTCGCAAAGGTGAGGGCGAGCATTCCCTGCTTCTTCAGGTTGGTCTCGTGGATACGGGCAAAGGACTTCACGAGGATGACGCGCACGCCGAGATGGCGCGGCTCCATGGCCGCATGCTCCCGGGACGACCCTTCGCCGTAATTCTCGTCGCCCACGACGACGGTGCCGATGCCTTTTTCCTTATACGCCCGCTGCACGTCCGGCACGGGGCCGTATTCGCCGGTCAGTTGGTTCTTGACCTTGTTGGCCTCGTCGTTGAACCAGTTGATCGCGCCAATGAAGCAGTTGTTCGAGATGTTGTCCAGATGGCCCCGGTACCGCAGCCAAGGTCCGGCCATCGAAATGTGGTCCGTCGTGCACTTGCCCTTGATCTTGATGAGGAGGCGCAGGCCGATGAGATCCGTGCCTTCCCAGGCGGGGAAGGGATCCAGGAGTTGGAGCCGGTCCGAGTCGGGCCGCACGATGACCTCCACCTGGCTCCCGTCTTCCGCGGGCGGTTGATAGCCTGGGTCGTCCACGTCGAAGCCCAGCGGCGGCAGTTCGTAGCCTGTGGGGGGATCGAGCTTCACGGCTTCCCCATCCTCGTTGACCAGTGTGTCGGTCATGGGGTTAAAGGTGAGATCCCCGGCCAACGCCACCGCCGTCACCGTTTCAGGCGAGGCGACAAAGGCGTGGGTGTTGGGGTTGCCGTCGTTGCGTTTGGCGAAATTGCGGTTGAAGGAGGTGATGATGGAGTTCTTCTCGCCTTCCTTCACGTCCCGCCGCGCCCATTGGCCGATGCAAGGGCCGC
>SLHB01000440.1 GCA_007136375.1 Candidatus Hydrogenedentota bacterium | reverse complement strand
TCATCCGGACTATACCGTCGGCCCAGGAATTTCACCTGGTCCTGCGCGTCGCCGCGCTCGCGGGCTGTAACCGCCGGTGGGGACTTCCACCCCGCCCCGAAGGCGTATCGAAACTCTAGGTTATATTGTATATGCATTCTAGCACCGCGGCAGACAGCTGTCAACACGCGGACACAGAAGCTCAGCGCTCCAATCAGCTAGACCACGCCCAAGTTGGCGCCGGCGGATTGGCGCCACTGTTGGCCCTGGCGATTGTCCGAGGTGTCCACGCCCGGCAGCAACTCCTCGTACTCGGAGAGCGCGCCGTCGTCCTTGCAACACTCGATGATGCGCCGCCCCAAATCGGACAGATCGGGATGGTCGAAGTTCGCGAGCTCCTTCTTGAAGAAATCGGCGAGGATGCGCGCGCCCGCGTCGTACCCTTCCTTACCCACCTCGGGCTGTTCATCGACGCGCAGGAAGCCGTCGGGAAGCAGGCTTCCTTCCACCTGCATGGTCTCGAGCGCATAGCCCAGCAGCGGGCACCGCGCGGGCAAAAGTTGGCGTTCCTGGAAGCTTGCAAAGCCGCGCCGTCCCAGGTACTCCCGGGCGACCCATTGCGGCATGAAGCTAACCCGCCACGCGCCCACGTGCTGATTCGGCGTCAGGCTGTACCGGACCTTGCGGCTGTCCTCGATCTGTTTAAGCAAGAGGTTGGCGTGGTCCACGCGCCGGCCGGACGCAAAGGGCCAGTAGGATCCCACGCCCTCGCTGCTCATGCCCTCGGTCTCGGTAATGCTCGGGTTGGCGTGGCCCCGCGGCGCGACGAGCCGCCACAACCACGCCAGCGCGGGCGGCAGAATGTGAAGATATCCCACGATGCCGTAACTGGGCCGCTCAGTGGTGCATGGGGGCGTGCGGATGCCAAAGTTTCGGATATGCACTTCAACAATGCCGTCGACTACGTTCGGATCGAGCCGGCGCGGCAGGATGACCCGTGGATTCGGGCAGGGCACGCCGGGCTCGTCGTGGGTGTGCTCCCAAATCAAGCACGTGCTGTTGGGCGCCGCGTCGAGGTTCAAGAACAGGATGGGTTCGTCCGGATGTATGGTCACCCGCTCCAAATGGGGATCGGTGCCGTAGTTCGCGATATGGTCCAGGCGGACAAACCACGCCTGTTCGGCGTCGCTCACGCCAAGATAGCCCCCGGCGTTGTCGCCCGCCCCAACGTGGCTAATGGCCATGTCGTCCGTGACGGGCCGAAGCTGACAGGCTTGGTTCAATACGATGCGCAGCCGTTCGTCCGTTACGATATTCTGGCCGAGCAGCAGGCGCCCGTCTTCCAACCGGTGCGGGTGTTGCAGCATCTCGCTCTTGCCGCTGCCGCTGGCGCCCTCGTGCATGATGGTGGTGATGTTGTCGTAGGGCGTCACCACCTGAACGGTCGAGCCGTGCAGGGTCGGCCAATCCTCTTCCATACCGAGATCCAGGAGTACGCCGTAAATGCCCTTCTTGGCGCTGGGGCCCGGGTAGAGGTTGTAGGAAAACACCTCGTAGACCTCGTCAAGGCGATTGTGCACCACAATTTGGCGTCCTTCGAAGTGCGTGTGCCGGAATGGCGGCGCCAAGTAGACGACGCTGCGGACCTTGAAGTCCTCGGGGACGGCGCTGGCTGGAAGCATTCCCTGCAAGTCCGCGAGGCCGCCCACAAAGAAGCCTGCATTGGACGGCGCAATCAACAGCGCGCCGTGGCCGCTCTCCGAGGGAAAACCGCCAAGCATGAACGGCATGACCACCAACTCCTGCCCACGCAGCCAATCGAAGGTTTCCTCGCGCAAAGGGTCGAAGGCCTGGCCATAGCGGGCTTTGTATTGGGGCTTGTCGCTCGGCTTAGCATCAGCCACCACCATGCAGTTAGGGTCGCGCCGGCGCATGTACGCTTCGGTGTAGTTGACGGAAAGGCCGTTGCGGCATCGGACCACCGTGGCTTCGTGGACATCGCCCTTGCCGGGAACATCGTAGTGAATCTCGTAACGGTCCGCGTTGGGATCGCCGCCCATGGCCATCGTAAGCACATCGGGGCGGGACTCGGGGAACACTACGCCCTTCGCGTCCTCTAGAATGGCCTTTACTTGTTCAGGCAGTGCAAACTGACGCCAATTCTGGGCGAAATCTACGGTCTTCATGGTGTCTTCTCCTGGGATTGCCTCCGCTGTTCACAGGGGGCGTCCATTGATTCAAACCTAGCGTTGGCCGGAAAGCGGCGCCGCCGCCGTCCGGACCGGAAAGTACCCCCTGTTTCGCTTGGCGCTCGTTCCCCGAGATTCCCCCATTTATCTGTGTCGGTATTGTCCTGCCCGCAAGGGCTTGTGTTGGCGCCGCCGGCTTCCGTGTCTCTGCCGCGCCGGACATGCCCGGAGGGCCTTCGGCCGACGGCGCAAGTTCGTTTCAAGAACTCACAGCGTTCGAAACGCCGCGCGCGCGGCGGTCAATGTCTTGTCGATGTCCGCGCTCCGATGGGCGGTGCTGATGAACATCGCCTCGTACTGCGCCGGCGCGATGTATACACCGTTCTCCAAGAGCGCCCAAAAGAACTTGGCGTACCGCTCCGTGTCGCTGGCGGTCGCCTCCTGGTAGTTGCGGACCGGGCCCTCGTGGAAGAACAGGCAGGCCATCGTCCCGGCTTGCGTCTGATAGACGGGTATCCCAGCCTCCCGGGCCATGCCGCCTAGGGCTTGAGAGATTTGTTGCAGCCGCGATTCCGCCTTTTCCAGGACGCCGGGTGTCCCAAGGATTTCCAGCGTGGCGAGGCCGGCGGCCGTGGCAAGAGGGTTGCCGGAAAGCGTGCCCGCCTGATACACACCGCCAAGAGGCGACAAGTGGTCCATGATCTCCGCGGGACCGCCATAGGCGCCGACCGGCAACCCGCCGCCAATCACCTTGCCGAGGGCCGTCAAGTCGGGGGTGACGCCGTACCGTTTCTGCGCGCCGCCCAAGGAGACACGGAAGCCTGTCATCACCTCGTCGAATATGAGCAGCGCGCCGTGCTCCCGCGTGAGGGCCCGCAAGCCTTCCAAGTAGCCGGGCTCGGGCGGAATCACGCCCATGTTCCCAGCCACGGGTTCGAGAATCATGCAGGCGATGTTGGGGCCGTGGGCGGCAAAAGCGGCGCGAACGGCTTCGAGATCGTTGAAGGGGACCGTCAGTGTGCACTCCGCGTAGGCCTTGGGCACGCCGGGGCTGGTGGGCGTCCCAAACGTCGTGGGACCGCTGCCCGCGGCAATAAGCAACCCATCGGCGTGGCCGTGAAAACAGCCTTCGACCTTGACGCAGATGTCCCGGCCCGTGTATCCCCGGGCCAGCCGAATGGCGCTCATCGTGGCCTCCGTGCCGCTATTGACGAGACGCGCCTTCTCTATGGAAGGCACGTGCGCCGCAATGCGCTCGGCAAGGAGGGTTTCCGCTTCCGTGGGAATGCCGAAGCTGGTTCCCTTCGCCGCCGCCTCTTGGACACGCGAAACCACGGCTGGATGGGCGTGTCCCAGCGCCAGGGGACCCCATGAGAGGACGTAGTCTACGTAAACGTTGCCGTCCACGTCAAGAACCCGCGGGCCTTCGCCTGATTGTGCGAAGAACGGCGCTCCTCCCACGGCCTTGAAAGCCCGGACCGGGCTATTGACCCCCCCAACGAGGACCTTCTGGGCCTGTTCGAACAATGCTTTGGAGGCTTGATGCTGCATATCGAGACTCCTTCCACGGGAGTGCGCCACGGCGCCGGCTGTCGGCTCGCGCGGCTGTCGGCCCGGGATTGAGCGCCATTACGGCGCTGGGACTTGACTCTTCGGAAGGTTAGTTGATAGTGTTATATCAGTTCGGGGTGGTTCGGCCTTGTTCGCCTCGCCGCCCGGTGATATCATATTAGGCCACGAGCTTCAATGGTGAACCTATGACACAGGCGGCCAAAAGAGCGCGCGTTTCGCGACCGGCTGTCCGGCTTCTCTGCTGGGCGGCGGTGTCCTTCTTTGCGCTCGGCGCTTCTCACGCCGCCATGGCTCCCGCGGCCGCTAAGTTGCTACGCGCCCCGGAAGCGCCGCCCGCCCACCCGCAAGGCTTCCTGCCGCCGAGTGAGCGCGAGCAACCTCAGCCAAAACCAGGCGATCCCGCTCACCATCACGAGGACTGCGCGCTGTGCGTCCTCGTCCTTACGCCCCTACTTGCGCCGGTCCATGCTTCCGTGGACACCGTGTCCCCGGAAGCGTCCCCCACCGGCCTTGCCTCTCCCGCGAACGCTCCCGCCTCGCCCGAATGGCGCCCATGGTCGCTACGGGATCCTCCGTTCTCCTCCTGTTCCATCGCTTAATTTGAACGCAGTTGTCGTTGGCGCGCCGGCGCGCGGCGGTTTGCCGTGCGCGGTCACCCCGTCGTTGTGGCGGGCCGCCAACCCCATGGAACGAGAGTAAGGAGTGTACGCATCATGAAACGGAATCGGGGTTTTACCCTTATCGAGCTGCTTGTCGTCATCGCGATCATCGGGATCTTGGCCGCCATTCTACTGCCGGCTTTGGCCCGGGCTCGTGAGGCGGCCCGGCGCGCGTCTTGCGCCAGTAATCTCCGGCAGATGGGTATCATGCTCAAGATGTACGCGAACGAGAGCCGGGGCAACCGCTATCCCCCCATGAAGATTTGGACCTGCCCGGGCGCTGATCGTCTTGTGGAGCCGTGGCAGCAGGTCTTTGACATCGACGCGGTCTACCCGGACTACCTGACGGATCTGGACGTGCTCATCTCCCCAAGCTGGATTGGCGGCGCGACGGCCCTTGACACCTGGGACCGGGGCGAAACGACCAACGACGAATGGGAAGAGATTGTCGGGAATATGCGCGAGACGGGCGAAGTCGAGCCCTGCTCCATCATCGGCGAACCCTACATCTATCTGGGATGGGCCATCTCGGACAGCATGCTCCGAACGGACCATGACTTTGAACACTTGCTTGAGAACGCCGTGTATGCGAGAGACGACATGGAGCATCATCCCCACCGCGTGGACCAGGATTGGAGCCTTCACGAAGGCCCCGTAGGCGGCAAGACCATGATCCCCCGGTTGCGGGAGGGCATCGAGCGCTTCTTCATCACGGACATCAACAACCCCGGCGCGGGCGCGCAGGCCCAATCCGACATCCCCATCATGTGGACGGGACTCGCGCCCGAGGCCTCGCACTTCGTCCATGTGCCCGGCGGCGTCAACACTCTGTTCCTAGACGGCCACGTGGAGTTCATGCGCTACGACGGCCCCCGGGGCAACCGGTTCCCCGTGAACGAAGGCGGGCTTGTCTTCCACGAAGTGCTTCACGATCATGGGCACGGCCACGGGCATGGCCACGACTAGACGCCGGCGCAACGCTTCGGCGTGAAGTTGCTTGGCGCTCCGGCGTCTCCGAGGTTCAAGCGCGCCGTTTCCGCCAGATAGAGCGGGGCGGCGCGCTTCTCTTTTGTTTATCCGCGGCTCCGGAGCGATTCGCGGAACCCCTTCAACACGGACTCGTAGAGTTCGTGGACCTTCCGTTGCTGATCGGCGACCAGATCGGCGGGATCTTCCTCGATGCCGAGCCTATGCGCGAGATCCGTTTGAGCTTCGGGATCGCCCGGCAAAACACTCCCGGGGCGGCCGTGCATCATACGGATGCGGTTCTCGATGCGCCGGAACAAGGTGTAAGCGCCGCGGGTTTCCGACACGCGCGCTTCGGGCAGAACGCCGCCTTCCTCAAGCCGGTCCAACACCCCGGCGACATCGCCCCGCTCTAGGCCTTCGATCCGCTCGCAATGCTGGAGCTGCAAAAGGCGCAACGCAAACTCGAGCTCGGCGATGCCCCCCTCCCGCTTTTTGAGGTCCAAGGCGTCCGCGCTCTCCGCCAAGCGTCGCCGTATCGCTTCGATGTTGTCCAAGTCCGCGTCCGTCATAGGCCGATGGAAGGCCGCCTCTCGCGCGGCCGCGGCGACGGTTTCCGTAAAGCCAGGGTCTCCCGCGACGGGGCGCCCCTTCATCAACGCGAGGCGCTCCCACGCCTGGGCTTCTTCGGCGTAATACTCCCGGAAACGCCGCAGACTGACGGCCAGAAGGCCCCGCCGGCCGTCCGGCCGCAAGCGGGCGTCGATTTCGTAGAGCTGGCCATAGGGCGTGTGCGCGTTGAGCGAACGCGTAAGGTGAGACGCCACGGCGGCGAAGTATTCGCCCGCGTCCACGCCGTCTGGCATGGACGCGGCGCCGTCATAGACGAAGACCAGGTCCAGGTCGCTGCCGTACCCCATCTCGTAGCCGCCCATCTTGCCAAGCCCCAGGACGGCGAAGCCTCCTTCCACCTCCCCGAAGCGGCTGGCCGCGGCCTTCCTTGCGTTCTCCAGCATATGCGCCAGAACAACCTCCGCAAGCACCGTGAGCTCCCGGCAAACGCCCGTCACCCCCACATCCGCGAACAAGTCCCGCATGCCCACGCGCAAGGTCTCGCCATCGCGGAGGCGGTAGGGCGCGGCCGCCGGGTCATAAGCGCCAAGGAGGCTTTCAAGCTGCGTCTCGAGGTGCTCCCGTTCCGCCGGCTGATCCAGGACGCCGCTGTATCCAAAGGTTTCAAAAAGGCCCGGATCCCGGATAATCATGTCGGAAAGATACTCGCTGTTCGCCAGCAAGGCGATCAGATATCGCGCCAACTCGGGGTTATCCTTCAGCAATTCGTACATGGCGCTCGGCGCCTTGAGCTTGGCCGTGAGACGCCCAAAACGCAGGATAACCCCGTCTGGATCGCGGCACGCGCTCAACGCGTCCAGAATCGCGGGCGCGGCCGCGGCGAAGGCCTGCCGGGTGTGGAGGGTGTGCGGCGCGTCCTCCGGGCCCTGATACAACAGGATCAACTCTCCGCGGCTTTTTTCGGTATGGGCGAACCCCAAGGCGGCCAGCTTTTCGAGGGCGTCGCCTCCCTCTGAATTCGGATTGAGAAGGTCCATGATCCAAAGCTTCCCCGAGCCCTTCGCCGCGAGAAAGCGCTCCAGCACCTCCCGGGTCAAGCCAGCGCGGTGACGGTATTCCGTCATGAAGGACTCGCCCGACGCGTACCCCAGCCGCCGCGCAAAGGCGTCGAGTTCGGCCGGCTTCTCCGGAAGCGCGTGGACCTGCTGGCTCCCCTCGATCTGTAGGCGGTGTTCGACTTTGCGCAAAAAGGTGTAGTTCCGTGTCAACGTGTCGGCTTCCAAGGGCCGCAAGACGCCGTGCATGCCCAACTGCTGAATGGCCTCCAGCGTGTTCGGCGTCCGCACTTCGGGTATCCGGCCCCCGTTCAGCATCTGAAGGACTTGCACCGTGAACTCGATGTCCCGGATGCCCCCGTGGCCGAGTTTGACTTCGGTGCCTGTCTTGCCTTTCCGCTCGACCTCGGCCTCCATCTGCGCCTTCGTCTTCCGGATTTCCTCCAAGGTCTCGTCGTCGAAGTACCGGGGAAAGACGAAGGGCCGGGTGTGTTCGATGAAGCGGAGCCCCGTGAAATGGTCGCCCGCGACGGGCCGCGCTTTAAGCAAGGCTTGGCGCTCCCACGATCGCCCTTGGTTCTCGTAGTAGAAGATCGCGTTGTCCATGCTCACGGCGAGGGGGGCCATGCGTCCGTGGGGCCGCAGCCGCATGTCGACGCGGAACACATTGCCCTCGGCGGTCACGCCGGACATGGCCTTGATGATGAATTCGCCAAGTTTCTGGTAGTACTCCGTGTTGCTCACGGAACCCGAGCCGCCGCCCGTGGTTTCGCCGTCGTCGCTGAACACGAAAAGCAGGTCGATGTCCGAGCTGAAGTTGAGTTCCCGGCCGCCCAGTTTGCCCATGGCGAGAATAACGAAGGCTGCCGGCTTGTCGCCGCCGGGACCCTGCTCGCGAGGCTCGCCGTAGCGCGGCGCGATGTGCCCGTGCGCGCATTCCAGCGACGCCTGCAACGCGGCGTCGGCGAGGTTCGACAGATCCAGCGTAACCGAGGGTATGGCGCCGTGGGCGTACAGATCCCGCGCGCCGATGCGCAAAATCTCCCGTTGTTTGAACCGGCGCAGCCATTGGCGGCAAGCGTCGAAGTCCCCGCATCCGGCCATCCCTTCGCGCAACTCGGCGAGCATCGCGCCGCAGGATCGGGCCTCGCCGAGTTCAGCGTCATTCCAGAGCCACATCATGTAGGCGGGGTGACGGCAGACGATGTCCGTCAGGAAATGGCTCTGTCCGAAAATGGTC